>JBDSKY010000350.1:0-7274 GCA_039916675.1 Bdellovibrionia bacterium | reverse complement strand
GGGACATCAAAGCCGGTCATGAAAAATTTAAAGTGGTTAATCATGCCTTCCATCGTATTGTAAACAACGTCTTTATCAGGAATCCGAACTCTTTTATCCTCCGACCAGATTGGGCCCTTTTTTATTTTATCAGCGCACTGATTCAAAATATTTAGGGATTGTCGAATCTCAGCTAGTCGAATCATATATCGATCGTAGACATCGCCGTTTTGACAAATAGGGACATCAAATTCGACATCTTTATAGAAAAGCACCGGTTGATCTCGTCGAAGATCCAAATCAATCCCTGCCGCTCGCGCATTCGGTCCACTATAACTATATTGAAGGCATTGCTCTTTACTAAAAACTCCTACACCGACCGTTCTATCCCGCCAAATCCGATTGTTAGTCAGTAAGCTATCCATCTCATCAATGACAGTGCGAGTTTTAGCGACCCAAATCTTGAGTTCTCGTTCAAAACCATCTGGAGCATCAGCCATCATTCCGCCAATTCGGGCGTAAGAGGTCGTGAGACGAGCGCCACAGAGCTTTTCTATTAATGTATAAGCTTCTTCGCGTTGATGGAATCCATAGAGAAAAAACGAAAACGCGCCTAAATCTACTGCGTTAATACCAATACAAATGAGATGATCTATGACCCTGGATAATTCACAACAAATCATTCTCAGCCAAACGCAACGTTCTGGCACTTCCACGCCCATCAACTTCTCTACTGACATGGCGTAAACTACATTGTTCATCAATGCCGAACAGTAGTTAAGCCGATCCGTATAAACCATGAAGTTGTGGAAGGTGCGGTTTTCGCCTAATTTTTCTTTCGCTCGGTGGGTGTATCCAAACTCACAATAGGACTTTTCAATGGTTTCACCATTCAGCTTGGCGACCATTCTCAGAGCTCCGTGCATAGCAGGATGAGTAGGACCTATATTAACAATAATTCCAGAGTCATCCCAAAGATCATCCGGGTCATGTGAATCACTTGGATTACGACCCATGATATTTCCGTTTGGTAAGTCAACTTTGCCTTTAGAACGTTGCTCAGTTTGCTTCATAATCTCTACCTACCTTTTATAAATCCAAAAGGGACGGGTCAGCTGGTTCAGCATCAGTAAAGATCTGATAGCCCTTCAAGGGGTAATCTTTGCGAAGAGGGTGACCCACCCAGCGCTGATCCATTAGAATGCGGCGAAGATTTGGGTGCCCTTTAAACTTGACCCCAAACATATCGTATATTTCTCTCTCAGGCCAATTAGCACCTTTCCAAACGGAAACAGCGGTAGGTACTTCCTCAGACTCTCCTACTCTAACCTTGATTCGAATTCTCCAAAGATGTTGCGTAGAAAACAAATTATAAACGACTTCAAATCGAGGTTCAATCTCCTCGTCTGTTGCCGTAATATCAGCAAGAAAATCATAACTAAAACCTGAGGTGTCCTTCAAAAAGACCAAAACCTGTAATATTGCGTCTTTCTTGACATAGATAATAGGTACGTCTGTACAGTAATCCGGAGGCATTCGGACTTCTTCGATCACACCTGCAAATTTATCCTGGAGCTGAGCTACCTGTTTTTTCCAAGTGTCACCGAATTTCGTAATCCAGTCGCCCCCATTATTAGGAATTGGTTGCCTGACATCCATTTTGACTTCCTTCCATTCCTCAAGACGACGCTTGGAGTGTTCCAGTTTTATATTCGGCTAGCTTCCTTTGAGAATACGTTTCACCTTTTGAAACCATTTCCTGCAGCCTAACTAAAGCGTGCAGCACTCCTTCCGGAGCAGGGGGACAGCCGGGGACATAAACATCAACGGGAATCATCGTGTCAATTCCTTGAAGAACACTATACACATTAAAAATCCCGCCCGAAGAAGCACAGGCTCCAAAAGACATTACAAACTTGGGATCACTCATTTGATCGTAAACGGTCTTTAAAACAGGAGCCATTTTCAAGTTAATGATACCTGCGACGATCAAAAGGTCACTTTGCCGAGGCGAAAACCTAACAACCTCAGCCCCAAATCTGGACATGTCGTAATCCGAGCAGAGAGTTGCCATCATTTCGATACCACAGCAGCTCGTACCAAAGGGGAGCGGCCACATGGCGTTTTTCCTACCCCAATTGATAAATGCGTCCAAACGAGTTGTTAAGTAACCTACCGAACCGTCTTTACCCATGATTTTCTCCCGCAAAACTGGCTAGGAAATACCTATTCCCACTCCAGCGCGCCTTTTCTAATAACGTAAATGTATCCCACTAACAAAATTAAGGCAAAAAATCCCATTTCGATTAGAATAAACGCATTGACCGCTAGGTACTTCTTAAAAACGATAGCCCAGGGGAAAAAGAATATCCCCTCGACATCAAACAGGAGAAATAAAATAGCTACCAAGTAAAACCTTACCGAGAACCTATGACGAGCGGATCCATATGCTGGAACACCACACTCAAACGGTTGCCCTTTACGCTTATTGGGAATTGAACCACCTAACAAAGTCGTAAGTAAAAGTATAGCCCCACCTACAGTAAGTCCGGCTACCATCAAAATTAATACAGGGATATAACTCATACTCTAATTTATAGCCTTACGACCGCCGCGGCGCTACCAGAAAATAAACCCTAACGACTGCCCAGCCCAACTTAAGACAAAATTAGCAAAAACTCCTACAAGAGCCATAGGGATAATTAGCGAAGCCAGTAACATCTTTCGCCAAGTACTTTCGGCAACCGGGCTACTCGAAGCCTCCCGAAAGTGACCAATGAGATGGTAAGACATTCTAGCCACGGAGGCCGTTGACAGGACCATTGAAACGATTGCTACCATTGCTAATGCTAGACGCTGATGGCGAATAGCTGCGCCTATTAACGTAAATTTGCCTATAAATCCGGGCATGGGTGGACTTCCCACCAAACAAAGTAAAAAGATAACAAGACAAATGCACTCAGGAACTGCTCTTCTAAACATACCTTGCATCGCCGAGAGATGATCCGACTTCAATTCATCAAATAGAAAAGCCAATACATAAAAAATCCCCGTTAAAGCAAAAAGCTGTACTACCAGATTATAAAGCAAAGCCGCGATTCCTACTTCGTCAAGAACTAGTAAACCCATCAGCAAAAACCCGCTTTCGGCTACAACTAATTCACTCACAAGCCGTTTTGCGCCTTTCTGTCTAAAAGCGAGCAACGAGCCGATTAACATGGTTAAACCTGACACTACCGAGACTATTTCCGTCCAATTCACCTCACCCAACACCTGCCAATGGCCCGGTACTGACGAAGGCTGTGCAAAAACGATAATCAGAAGGCGGGTAGCAAATGCAAAACCCGCAGCTCTTGGACCCACAGATAAAAATGCCGAAACAGGAGTGGGCGCACCTTCCAGTACGTCCGGTACAAGAATGTACATGGGAAAGGTACCCATTTGAAAGCTGAGTGACAAAAAGCAAAGGATGAAAACCACAAGCATTACATGAGGAGAGAGAGGCGCTAAAATCAATGCTTTATGAATCTCATAGATATTGAGCGTATGAGTCGACGCAAAGAGGATAGCAAAAGCATAAAGTAGCAGGGCATTGGCAACAGCACCAAACGCCAAGTACTTAACTGCTGCCTCTGTTGAACGAACGGACCGTTGACCGTAAGCCGCTAGAAAATATGAAATAACATTCATAAAAAGAAGCGATAAAAAAGCTAAAACCATATCCGCTGCCGAGGCAACCAGGCTCATTGCCAGTGTTGAAGCCAGTATAAGCGCAAAGTATTCTGTTCTCCTCCCAGGGGCAATCTCTTTCGATTGAGAGACAGACAGGATGGCAATAATTCCCAAAATCATAAAAATTAATTTAAAGAACAATGAGAACCCATCTATCGAGAGGACTCCACCAAATACCTGCGCCGGACCATACTCATAGGAAATCACCGTCTGAATGAATGCGCCCGAGAGGCCTAAGAGTGCTGTCGCACCAATAAGTCGGACCCGCTCACCGGAGTAAGTAATTTCTCCTGCCACTATAAATGCCAGGGTCAGAGTCAAACAGATTTCGGGTAAGATCAGGAAAAATTCTTTCACGAAACCTCACTTCACCGTAGATAGAAGAGTTAGTACAGTCGGCCGGATAAGCTCAATCAGGGGCTTCGGATAAAGGCCAAAAAACAACAGCCCCAACACTACGGGAGAAAGGTAAGCTTTTTCCCTAAAAGTTAGATCTTGGAATGACTCAAACCCTTCCGCAGGCTTGCCAAGAAAAATCCCACGATACATCGCAAAAAGGTAATAAGAGGCCAAAAGAAGCGCCCCCCCTGCGATCATCACTGTTACTGGATGAATCGAATAGCTTCCTATGATCACTAGCGCATGCCCCACAAAGCCTGCAAATCCGGGGAAGCCGATGAGCGAAGCCACTACAATTCCCGCAAATACGGAGATCAAGGGAGCCGTTGTAGCAATTCCCCCGAAAGTTCTCTCTCCTTTTGTATTTAGAAAAATAGAATGTCCTGTTCTCTCCGAAATAATGCCGGCAAAAAGGCCGAAACCTGCCAATCCAAGACCTAAAATAAGTTGTTGATAAACCGCACCTACAAGCCCTGTCGGACTTAAAGAGCCAATCCCCATCAAGACAATTCCTACTTCACTCAAACAGAGGAAAGCTAATAGTCTCCTCAATCCTCGTTGGGACGCTGCACAGAGTCCCCCCATAATGAGATTAATGATTCCAACGCCTACAATGAGCTGGGTCGCGTCTCCCAGAGCCATTGGAAAAAGTAAGTAACAAACTCTAACAAAGATATAGGTCGCAACTGGAACCGACCCTGCAGCGAGCGCAACAACTACAGAGGGGGGAGCTTCTTGTGCAATCTCGGTAAACCACCCATGCACAGGCCAAACTGGCGCTCTCAAAGACAATCCCGCACTCATCAAAGCAAAAGCGGCAGTCGAAACAGAAACCGGGTGCCCAAGAAAGTCGAACATCTTTCCGGCGAGCTTTCCGCCTCCTAAGTCCTTAATTGCAAAACTGTGAGGCTCTACCGAATAGTATATTAGAATGAGGGCCGCAAACATAAGCGCATCACCTAATGAGGCGGCCACTACGGAACGAAAAGCTGCTTTCTCACGTCCTTCTCCTCCCCATATTCCTACAAGAAAATAAAAAGGCAGGGCACTCAATCCCCAGAAGAAAAACTGAAGGAACAGATCTTGGGCCAAAACAGCACCAAAAAGAGCCGTCTGTAAAATAAGAAAAAGGCCGTGCATTCCTCTTGCACCCGTTTTTTGATCCCACTCCGAAGAGATAAGAACGGGAAAAAGAATTGCAATTAATATTACTAATAGAGCATTGAGTCCATCAATTCCCATTTCATAACTAATGGCATATGAGCCAACCCAGGGAAAAGATTCGATCGCCTGTAGCTCCGCATTGTTAGCTTGCATGGTCGCCACTAAGACAATGGCGCAAATGCTTGCACAAACACTAGCGGCCAGGGCCGCCCATCTGCTTCGTGGCGTAGGAAGTACCGCCTGCAAAATCGCCCCAAGCAGGGGGAAAAAGACCGTCATGCTGATCAAATGATTGTTCACAAAATTCCCTCTACATTTTCAAAAAATGTGACAACAAAGCAAATCCCGAACTTAAAGCAAAAAGCAGGTACCATCTAAGATCTCCAGTTTGGATCAATTGCAAAGTTTTTGCTGGTACTTCTATAAGTCTTCTAAGCGCACCACCCATTAAAAAAGATAGTTTGAGATCAAGCGCATTGGCTAATTTTGAAACTTCCGTAATTCCAAAAAACAAGCCTTGCGGAATCCAATTCATCCAAAGTTTCCGATCCACACAACTCTCTGCGGACCGTCCCACCCAACTTATCCCAGATATTACTTTTTCAAGTACTTTATCCACGCCATACCCGGATGAGATAAACTTGCTTGCACTCGGAATAATCTCTGACAATACCATCCATCGATCTTCCTTGCGACCAGCGGTCCAAAACGCCAATGCAATCGAAGCCACCAAAACACCCCAATAGACTCCGGACGCCGAAATAAAATCCGTCTGACTTTGTATCTCCAACGAATTTATCTCGAAAAAACGATTCAGAAGTGAAGGCATCAAACGGTCTGCCATCCCGAAACCCACGTCTCCGGTTACAGTTCCAGTCCAAACTACTCCCAGAGAAAGAAGAATCCAAATAAATGGCGAAAACACTCCGAGCCAGGACGCGCCAGAGAAACTTTGCAATCGCACAATATTCCAGGCCAACTTCCACCCCAAAAGCGCAAATAAAAACATGCTAAATGCGAAAAATGCGGCAACTCCTGGAAATGCTAATGCCTGTGCAATCCATCTCACACCGCCAGTTGCGGATACGAATCCTATAAAGCCTGTCCCGGCGGCTGTGCCCAGAAATGCTAAGATTTTTAACCAAATCGCACGTTTGCCATTAGTAACATTTTTGGCGCAAGTTCCTTCCAATGCAGTAGCAGCGCTTGAAAGAGCCAAAGAGCCTAGACTTACACCTAAAAGCAAGGCCAACGCGGCAAGGGGGCCGCTGAATGCTAAAAGCGCGACAGACAACGAAAACCCTGCAGACAACCAAATCCCCAGCCCCAATCGCCATTGATTTTGAAAAAGACCTGTAAAAACTGTCAAAATCACCGAGCAAAGAGCAACCCAACCAAAAGTAGGAAACAACCCTAAACTAACAAAATAAGGCTCTAAGCGGATCAAAAGTGGAAATGCCGCCCACGCCGGAAATATCTGATTGAGTAAAATTCTGATCGTCGGGCTGATGCTTGAACGAGAAACAACCCAACCTAAAAAAGGAAATGGCTGCATTTGGACAAAGAGGCCTAAAACCAGAAGACAGGATCCCATCCAAGTAGCCGTGAGATTTTCGGATGAGGCAATCCAAGTTTTTGAATCATTTAAAAGCAAAGCCGAACGAGACACCGCAAGGATACATGCTCCAAAAAAGGATAAAAGGAACCCCGTGGCCCTTTCACACATAAATCTCGAAGCCAAATTAGCTTCTGCATTGGAATCCCATCTCGATCCCAAAAAAATAAATCCCCCGAAAATTGTCAGTACCAACCCGCCCAAAGCTAACCAGGGCGTTAAAGAATTCCAAGAAATTAACACACCGGCACTTGAAATTAACAAAGCAGCAAAGGCTTTTTCAGGATGTGTTTCCCTCGAAAAGGTTACGCCATCTAAAATAACAGTTCCTGCAACGATCGCCACAAGGGCGCTCATTGCCATACTGAGCGAATCCTGAAAGACC
>JBDSKY010000349.1:0-3509 GCA_039916675.1 Bdellovibrionia bacterium | reverse complement strand
TGAAGCAAAAGCCATGCAGCTTCTCAAAAAATCCATTCAATCAATTCCCGAAAATCATTTTTCGGAAATCTCCGAAGAAGCTTCCAAAAAATGATACGCCGCCGTAGCGGCAAGCCGTGCAGTCTTGTTATCTTCGTCGTGCTCGGGATTTAACTCAAAAATTCCCAAAGAAATTACTTTCTTTTGACGACCTGCAATCTCCATCATCTCTATGATTTCCATGGCAGTAAAACCCTCTGACTGTGGGGCTGAAACTCCCGGTGCATAAGCAGAAGCCAAAGCGTCAAGATCAAGGCTGATGACAACCGCATCGGATTGGGCACATAATTTTTTCAGCTTTTTTTCGAAAACCTTAACGGCGGTGCCATGCCTTAATTTACAAAAAGGTACAATTTCGACCTTCTTAGTATCTGCGTAGTCCCATAATTCTGGCGCATTGCAATGTGATTGAATTCCAAACTCAATAAATCGCTTGGGGTGAAGAATGCCAGATTCGAGTGCCAAATAAAAAGGCGAACCACTAGAAATTACGGGAGCAGGCTTACGTAAATCTAGGTGAGCATCAATATTAATACATCCGATCCGTGGACGGTTAACTTTAGAATGCTTTGCTAGAAATCTATAAATTCCATCTAAGTGAGAATATCCATGATCATGGCTTCCTCCAATGATCACCGACCTTCTATTTAACAAAGTCTTTCCTAAAATATACTGAGAAGCCTTTTTATGATTGAGTGCGACATCAAAAGTAATGCCTGGCACATCTCCACAATCCTGGGTCCAGTCCTTCAAAGGAACTCTCCCTTTCAACCGGACAAAAGCTTTTCTAAAGGCCTCGGGGCCTTGGGCTGATCCAAGTCTACCGCCCAAAGCCAACACTCCTTGATGATCTGGAATACCGATGATGCAAAATTTGATTCGTTTAGACATTTACTGTAGGCTTATATGTACCTGGAATAATAAAAAAATGAATGATTTTATTGAAAAAAAATGGTTCATCTTTGTCAAGGACAAGCATGAAGGTCCTTTTTCGATAGATGAAATCCACGACAAAATTACAAAAGGCACTCTAGCAGCGGAAACCTACGTCTGGAAAGAGGGGATGTCCGACTGGAAAATGACCTCGGCCCAACCTGAGTTTCAGCCAATAATTTCACAGCTAAAACAGAAACAACAGGCCTCGATTTCCGTCGGAAGCCCCAATCCCGAAGCCCAAGGGGGGTTTGTTCAGGCGGCCTCCCTCTCAAACACCGACACAGAAATAGATATTTCTGCCATGCCAGGAAGAAATCCGGGGGACATGGATGGGTCTATATTTGGAGAGAAAACCGACGAGCAGACTTCAGAAACTCAACTTTTAGAGAAGTCCCTCAATCAGGGCAATCCGTTCACTCGTATATTTTCCGCATGGAAGATCCTCGTGCCGCTTCTTATATTTATATTTATCGGCCTAGTTGGAATTCAGCTCTACTCCGATACTACGCCTCAGGACGAAGCTTCTGAATTTAGGCAAACGTTTATGATGACGCTAGCCGAGCGACTTCCCTTTTTGGATCGCTGGATATCAACATTGCCCGTACTCAATGTTTCCCCGGAAGAATATGAAGAGCTAAAATATGCGGCAAAAGCCAAGCTTGAATTTGCAGGGCCCAAGTTTGCACTGGGGCTATCACGTAAAGACCTACTTTTTCCCGAACTCTTTTTGACTTCAAACCTGCCTGACGGTGCAAAATTTAGAGTTCATATTGTCGGAAATCCCAGCACACTTCTAAACTGGCTTACTTTTGAGAAAGAAACAGAGATCGCTCTGAACAAGAAACTTTCCAGAACGGGTAGAATTCACTTCCAAGACGGAAAGCCCATTCCAAGAGGTGAATATGTTATCTCTATCTCAGCGAGTGAGGATCAACCCCAACCTATAAAAAACCTAATTACCTCTGCTCCATTGTCTTTCCAAAACTTACCTGCAGAAATTCCAAAGGACATTAAAATTCTTGCTTTTAAAACCTACTTCTTAGGAGGTCCTCGTGACGCTGTTTACATCGCACGACTGAAAGAGTTTCACGACCGTCTGAGAGAAAAAGCAAGCCGTGAGCTAAATGAATTAAAACAATTTTCGGCAACCTTAGAGAACCAATTCGACTCTACGACCACAAAATTTTCAGCCTTGAGAGAAGGCAGATCAAGACCAAAACAAAAAAAACTATGGGCAGACTTCCACCAAGAATGGATGAAATTAGAAGCAAGCTTAAATACTATCTTCGATGATTGGACGCCTGCAGTAATCCGTGATCAGTTCTTTTATGGAACTCTGTATCAACTCATTCACCAACTGGGACAATCAATAGACCGGGTCCATTCTTTTCAAAATGTTTTTTTCACCTCTGCACAAGATTCCAAAACGCTCCAAATTCAGATTGGCGAAACTATGGCTTCCGCACAAGGCACCTTGATTTTGGTAAAATCAAAGATTGAGCAGGCTGAAAAGATTCCTCCAACTGTCAATGGAATGCCACGAACAGAGGGCCTATGACTTCGGGTAAAAACAAAAGAATTAGTACCGGTATGGACACTCGTGAAATCGAGCGCCGCAAAGCGAAGAGAATCCCCATCCTTGCGTCCTTTTCCATTTCGCTCGTAGTACCTAAAAAAGGAATGCACCGACTCCACATCTATGACGTGAGCGAGAAAGGAATTGGATTTATACTCAATATTGAAGAGGAATTTTCAAGTTCCAATCCTACTGAGGTGAATGACTTACTTGAAATCAATCTTTATCTAAACTCCTCATTATTTTTGCCTCTTTCGATTCGAGTCGTCCGAATTGATGATACCCAAACCGGAGAACGCCGGATCGGCGCTAAATTTGAAAAGCGCGATTCGGAAACCTTTACGGCTCTTTTGGCATTTCTCACTTTTCTTGATAAAATCCTAGGCTCAGTAGTTTTGGCCCACAATTCCACATATTAAAAAAAAGCACTAAGTGAAAATTTTTCCTATTTAGGGCCTCCAATTTGCTTCCGATAAACTCTTTGGAGGAACAGGAATATGGCCCAAAGGATTGGAAGCAGCAAAGAAACGAGTTCTGAGAACCGAATTGTAGACTTTAATGAAGCGCGGGAACAACGCCTAGAGCAAAAAAGGCGGCGGACCGAAAGAATTCTCTTTAGAAACCTAGTCAGTGTCTATTCCTTGACGGAACATGATAAATTATTCCCTGTAGACCTCATCGAAGTGAGTGAAGATGGCTGTTCTTTCCAAATTCTTGCTGATGCTCCTACGAGCGGCCTAATTAAGAGAGACGAAATACCATTAAGAATTTATTTTAGTCAGGATACTTATTTGGAAATCTTCGCAAAAATTGTAAACTCTCGGCCTTCCATTGAAAAGAATAGGCGCTATGTGCGTTACGGATGCAAAATTGACAAAACCGTTAAATCTTACGCGGTGTATCAACTTTTTGTTCAATTTTTGAAACAATATGCTGTGCATGCTCACAGAGACTTAGG
>JBDSKY010000348.1:0-7272 GCA_039916675.1 Bdellovibrionia bacterium | reverse complement strand
TGGAGGTAACTTTGCAACTGATTCGGCAGATGACGATCTGTCACTGGATGACAAGGTTAAATGGTTAAAAGCCAATGAAACAGCAGTAAGAGATTACCGGTCCAGTAATTGCGGAAAAGAAGATCAAGCTGAATCCCTTCAAACAGAAGCCATCTTATTTTCAGAAATTGCCAATCAAGGCGTGGTGGATGCTTGGCGCGTCTGCATGCTTGAAAAACTTAAAAATGGCCTTTGGGTAGAGACTCTTAAGAACGATGGTTTTTCAGATGACGAAGAGGAAGTCACATACACGGTGAATGCCTATTTTAGGTCCGAACACGGGGTGCAACTTTACTCCATGTCCCTAAGCCATACCGATAATGTCACGACCGGCTTCCCTCTTGTTAGCAGCATCAATGGGGAGAATAAGACAGGTAATATTTTAGGAAGTCGCTGGGGATGGGGGCATTCAATCGCGTCTGGCGGAAACAAGATGTTTAATGCCAGACACATGGACCGGACTCATAGGGGGAGCCTCATTGTCAGGGCTATGGAGAGTACCGGAAATCCCATTGAGCAATCAGTCACCTTTCCAAAAAGAGTGGTTCCCGTAATTGAGCTAGTCACACCTGTTGAAGCTGCCAGTATCGGCATTCAAACAGACGAACAAAACGTATGGGTAGCAGACCAACCTTTGAAATCTGTAAAGTTGATTTTTCATACTAAAAATGATGATTTAGATTCAGATAGCGCCTTGCACATTGAACTTAGAAAAAAGGACAGTAACGAATTAGTTGGAACAGTGGATCTTCCTGGAAATCCAAGGCATGACACTTGGAAGGACTACACAGATCATACGGTTGTTTTGAACCTAATCGAGAGTGAAGCTAAAAAAATCAAAAGTAAAAGTGAGTTAACTCTTTCCATTTCCATGACTCCTGTAGGTAAGGATCAGTGGATCTACCAGCTTGACGTGCCTTTTGAGTTCTCAGCTGATGCTCAGCTCAATCATATAGAGACTTTCTCATCGAGGGAAACAATCATGTATCCAAGAAGTAGTACTGTGGAAACAAAAACATTTGATTGCGCAGGCAATTAAAAATCATGAGAAGATCTCTCGTTTTAATTGCACTAATTTCTCTATCTTGTGGTCAGTATCAGGCTCCTTCAGAGCCTGTGATTGATTACAAGGCTGAATGGTTAAAAAAAGTAGAACAATTTAAGAAAGAGCTTGAGCCTCATAGGGCTGCTATCCGAGAAATGGTTGCTCAGTGTGTTAGTGAGGCTAGCACTCAAACATACACTGTTGACTATAGATCTAGAGGTATCTGTCGAAAGCCTTATACCTATCAAGGTGGAGACGTTAAATTCGAAGTCTCCAAAAGCAACAATGGTAGAGCCAAGGTTAAACTGGCTCTTGGGATGGAAATAGTGACTCCAAGTGGACGAGAAAGAGAGCTTGAGATTCTAGAATTTTTTCGTTCCTGCATTCCCCATGCAAAGACCCTCTTTGAGAGGTATGGAATCGATTTTGATCTAACTATGAGCGAGAAGACCCCAGGCCAAGAGTACGACAACATCGTAAAGCTCATTGACTCAAATGACGCTCCTATGAACTCTAATAGCTGGGGTATTAGCCCAAATTCACATGGCATACTTAGAGCGGAAACTTGCGGTGTCTATTTTCATGAAATTGGTCACCTTTTGGGAGGACCTGATGAGTACCGGGCTACCAATTGTCCAGATAGAGAATACGTAGAAAAAAGCACGTCTCCCTATTCTATTATGGCTTCTGGTGGTTTTTTTGAAAATACAGACTTTTACCCCAGGCACATCAAAGACATGATTAGACCACTATGCGAAGAACTTGCCACGGCTGAGGGTTGGTCTAGGCAACAACTGTATGATTTCCGGCAAATGTAATCACTAATAGCGGATGTTTTATTAAGACCATTAAGATCCATGTGTTCGATTTATTACATAAAACTTTAGATTAACTCGTAGAATCGCATTGGGATCCTTACCAGTAGGTAGGCCTTATAAAACCAGATTAAACCCCACCAAGAGGGCTTCTTGCTCGTTTAAATGGTATCCCGTTGGCACCCTTACCCCTGTTATTTTCTCTCATTGCTGATTTTGGTTAAGAATTACTTTTCCCCAAACTTTCCATCGCCTCATCGATGAGCCTTTTTTCTTCTTTGAGTTTCGGGAATTCAGTAAAAAGCTTTTCCAATTTCTTTTTGTGGATTCCGATTTGGGATCGAAAGCTAGTCCTGAGAGATTCTTTTGGTTCTTTTTCGATAACTTCTTCTAATTGTCTAATTGCCTCTACTTCGCTCACACACTTTTCTCTCGCTAAATCTAGCTCGCTCAATTGCTTTACTGGGAGTCCAATAGGGTTCTGGTTTCGAGCAGATTCTGAAGGATGAGCCGCCGCTACTTCTTGAATAGGGATATTCAAAGTTATTGGATCGACATCTGGATTCTCTTTCACGGTAAACCAGTGTTCGTCCTGGAATTTCTGTCTGACAAGCGACTTTTTTGCCTCGAATGTGGAAACACCCTGAGACAACGCTTTGATCGTGTTACCCGTCTGAGAATTGAACCAAATTTGAAATTTAGCCTCGAAGAGTTTATTTAATACAGATTCTTCTTGGTAAGCACGTCGTTCTTCGCTCTTTAGGCGTATCTGTTGGGTGATCTCTTCGGGAGATTGATAGCCATCAGGGCGAGCGTAGTATTTACTTTTTGCCACTGTACCCATCAGGATTGAAAGGGCTTTCTTTTTGGAGTCTGAAGAAAAATGATGCTTGTAATCGTATTCAAAGTGCCAAATCGATTCTTGGGCTTCCTGGGGTGAACAGTACTTTCGGTCTCGCCACTGTCTGAGATGATATTTATTAAACTGGATTTCAGCTAATCCGGAAAAATCAATTTCACCCCAAATAGGATCAGGTCCGCTTTCTTTCTTGTCTTTTTCAATCAGGTTTAAGGCTTTGCTAGTATTAGTATTTTCTTTTAAATCAGAAGAATAAGAAAGAATACTACTACTAGAAGGGCTTGTTCCCCGTTCTGTTCCCCGTTTAGGTAACCGTTTGTCCACCGTTTGTTCACCATTTGTTAACTGATTGTTAACTGATTCGTCTTGGAGAATTTCGTTATATATCGCGTCATTTAATCGGTATTTTGTAAAACCGCCTCTTCCTTCTTTTTGATCTACTGTGGTGATTATTCCCTTTTGTCGCAGTCTTTTTGCAGTTGTCTTGACAGATCCAGCGGTACTCTTAAGATTTTCGGCTAAAGACTGAAGTGAAATGGGACCAGAAATATCTGAACGAGTTAATTTACAGCTATTGTAGACATAAACGGCGAGTTTTTTTTGCAGTCCAATCAGCTCAAAAAAACTGATTTTCGTTAACCGATTGTTCACCTTTTGTTTACCGTTTGTTAACTGACTTGTTCCCCGTTTAGATAACCGTTTGTTCACCGTTTCTTTTTTTTGTCCACCGATTGTTATCTGTTTGTTAACCGATTGTTCACCAATTGTCTCTGGTTTGTTTACCGTTCGTTCACCGATTGTTATCTGTTTGTTAACCGATTGTTCACCATTTAGAACAAACCTGTTTATCTCGTCTTGCTTTTTGTCATCGAATTGCTCCGTTTTAGCGGTAGGACTTTGGGCAGTCTCCACCTGAGACTGAGAGTCATTTTGAGCTTTCTCAATTTGTGACTTGTTTTCTGGAGCCACCGGCGGTGCGGAAGGCACTGCTCCAAGTTCGATTTTTTCAAACTTTGGTTTAGGGCGGGTCCCAGTAATTGGTAAGGGTGGGCGAAAGGTGTCTTTCTCGAATGGATTCCCTTTCAAAGCCATGATCAGTTACCACCACTAAATTCTTTGCTTTGACTATCAATCAAACGCTGCCAAATTGAATTTACGAGTTGATAATAATCGGCTGCCAGTAAAGACGTGGGGTTGTGTTCAATAATAGACTTTTGCAAGACGGATGCTTCTTGTCCTCCAACTGATCTTCGAAGTGGGTAGGGGATGATTTGCCCGGCATAATTCTTCAAATAAGATTCATAAATTTGCTGGCTGAGTTTAGTTTGTTCAAGAAGGGTGGGAACAAAAAGGTAATTCCTCCATTCGGCGTCTGTGCTTTTTTGAAATTTTGCTACAGCTTCAAGGTTTGTATCCAATACTTGATAGCAACCGTAGTCGCACGCTATTGGACTAATAACAGTGGTCGAAGCATACAAAGAGTTTTCCACCAAGGTTGAAAAAGTAGGAGCGTTGTCAAAAATAACAAAATCGTAACCACTAATTTTCGGGATGAGTCTTTTTTTAAAAACAGAAGCTCTCATAGGATCTTCAGCGAGCTTAAAAACGAGAGACCCAAGTTCCCCAGTTTCAGGAATAATGTCTAGGGTAGGAAGATCGGTTTTCTTTAAGACGTCTTCGAGTTCAACATCACTTTGAAAAAGTAAGTGAAATAGCCCGCCCGTCTCATCTTTGATGCGTTGAAGTTCCTCAAGGCTTTTGACATCAGGATCTCCTAGGACTGTTTTGGTAAGCGATGCCTGGACATCTAGGCCAATGAAGAGAACTCGAAATCCATTGAGTGCTAGTATTCTTCCAAAAGTCCATGCGAGGGTGGTTTTTAGAGTGCCACCTTTTTGAGTGAAAAAAGATACAACTTCAGGTGCAAGTAATTCACCGGCAAGAAATCCGAATTTTTTTCCAATCTGAGGAAGCTGGTCAGTAGACCACATTCTTACTTCTGTTTTTCCCCTAGTTTCTCGCCTCGCAGCAGGAATTTCTCCTCTCGATTCAGCATTGAGAAGAGTAGATCGAGAGAGCCGTTCGTCGAGTCGATATAATTTTTGAATGTCTTTTACAGTGTAATTTTCTTCTCTCATGTCTTTTACCTTCAGTTGGAGGTTTTTACCGATCTGTTCATGTTAAATGTTGTAACAAGACCTAATTTTCTGCAACTGGAATCTGGAAAATTTTTCCTAGTAGACCATTTTGAATTTCGTTTATGACGTGCCGAGTAATTTTGTTCTTAGTGAAAAGTCCCAAAAAGGTATCTTTCTAAGACTATGGACTCTTAATAATGAGAACCCTATTCATTGGGAGCCGAAGTTTCTAATTCCGTCTCAAAAACAAGATTTCAAAATCTTCTTTAGATAAGAGTTCAGAGACTTATTAAGTAAGTTGAGAAGGGGGCAAAAAGGCGCGTCGTGTTAAGGTTGCAGATGTGTAAGGTAAAAATCCTGCCCGTATGCAGGGAGGACGCTTTGATGCGGCGCATTTGTAGTCTTGTTTGGTCGTAGTCCCTCTGGTATTGTTAAATAACTTAAATATTAAAAACTATTCTCAGGAGGATCTGATTTTGCGCTTCTTATCGCGACTGCTGCTAAATTTTCCGTTATTGCTAGCTTTGATCCTTCCCCCTAACATCGCTTTGGCGCACACCATTGAGAAGTGTGAGCAGGAATTAAGCAACTTCTTCTCTGGCAAGTTAGAAGACACATTTCAATCTAAGATCAGGGATGAAATGAAGGCTATTTTTACTCAAATATTATCAATGAATGAAGCTTTAAGAGTAAAGCTCATATCTACAAATCGTCCGGACATTGAAGAACTAGAAGCCCAAATACGCAGTATCACGGATAACCCGGAATTTGACACTCTAGAGGATTATCTAGCTTTATTGGAACCTAAAATTCAATTTGGGATTAATGGCCGAGAACTAGATGAATTTACAAAAATTTTTAATTGCATGGGTGAATTACTAGACTACCGCAATGAGCTCTTGGGTGAGATTAGGAATAAAATACAAGACCAAAAATATATTGAAAAGGCAATTGATACCCTAAAACCCTTGGAAAACGGAAAGACTCATAAATCTAGTTCTAAGACCTATAGCGAACTTCTTGTGATTAAAAAAAAATCAGAGGAAGTGACGGAATCACTTAAATGTTCAAAATACCGCTCCTATTTCAGTCTAAAAGAAGTACGGGAGTTGGGGAAATCTTTAGAACATATTACTAATATAATAGAAATGAAGGAGAGAAGCTCCTCCAAAGCGAAAATTGAAAAAGCCTATGAAGATTTTATCAAGGATAATCCGAATATACCGGAACTAATCAACGGTCGAAATGGTCCAAAGAAGGAAAGAGAAAACCTCTGGGAAGGTTTCACAGGGGCCGAACTTGTAGACATCATTAAAGCTGGCCCAGAGTCGGCTAAGGCACTAGGAGAAGCCGCTAAGAATTTTGCAGAAGCTCGAAAAATCGCCTTAGAAAATAAAGAAAAATCTAAGGAGATAAAGGAGCGTGAAAGGCTAGATAAAATTTATTCCAAAGACTACCGACGGAAAATTGCTCGAAGAATAGATGATTTGTGTTTATCATTCACCAAAGAATCTGAAAAAAACGGTGCAATCGCTAATTTCAACAAAGCTGAAATATTTATAAAACGAATTTCGAGAGCTAGTCCTTTTTGGTCAAAAAACAATCGGAACTGGATAAAAGTGGTAGATTATTTTATAGAAGTTCACAAACAATCTCCTGTTTTAGCGCTTAAAAACTTCATAATCACTAAAAGCAAGGACCATGACTTTAAAAATATAGAACTACTTCTGCCGGCTCTATTTTTAGACGTGTCTCAACCAAAATTGGAACTACCCATAAAACCTCAAGCAGATCTTTCCACAACTGGTGAACACGAAGCAGCTAAAAAATACACTCAGTCTTTAATTTTATTTGCGGGACACACCCCATATTGCGAAACCAGTTTAGTATTATCCGAAATGCCCCGAGGGGCACCAATGAGGATGGGATTGTCATCATAGAACACGCGTTCAAAAATTAGATCGCCGTTCCCAGACACCCTAAAGTATACAATGGAAAATTCTTCGTAATCGTCTTCTGGGATACTAGTTGTAACTGAGTCAGTAAAATTTTCTGCAGTCAATTGAAAGGAATGCACCGCATTTTGAAAATGAATTTCATTTGTTACTAAACCGTCAAATTCTGAAAACCTAAATAGGGGAGCCGGGCCCAAGTGATTAAAATTTCCTGGAAACGAATTATATAGAATACATTGCCAGGTCTTCCCTAGTTTTAAGTCATCTAAGGTTGGAATTCGCGCTTTGATAAACTTTTCTCGGCGTTCCTTCACAATTGGGTCTTGATCCGGTGTTCCGGCTAACGAAAGCGTAGTTGAAAATAGAGCAAGAAGAATGGCAAAATTTATTCGCATTTGACCTTCCTAGTACTTCAAGGCCG
>JBDSKY010000347.1:0-6128 GCA_039916675.1 Bdellovibrionia bacterium | reverse complement strand
TCTACACGTTGAACGGCAGCCATCACCCAGGATTCTGACTGGGTGAACTCGAGCTCTAGTTCATTCTCTGTAATTTCTTTTAAATAAATTTTCATAACAGTTATAAGGAGTCGGACATTATCTGCTGCTTGCGACTGAGTCAACCGGAAATACTTGAATTTTTCCAGAGGGATCCACTTTCCAACGCACTTTCTTATTTAAAAGCACCTTTTTAGAAAATCCCAGTGCCTTTAAAGGTATGCTGGTGGCATATTTCGCCGTCTCTTGAAGAATTTTCCAAGGAGATTGGTTCATTTCCGCTGCTTCGGCGGTTGCCCACTGAGCATAGGCTTGAGACAGCAGCAGTCCACCCCCTGCGAGCTGACCGTTTTTCAATCGGCAGGCTCCTTTGGTAAACTGTACTTGTTGAGTGCCTAATGTATGCCATTTTTTTATGCTGGACCTGGTTCCGCCTCCTCCAGCAGAGATACAATCAGAAATAAAACAGAGCGGGTGAGGAGAGTGAAGCTTGCGAGTCCACCGGATTACTTCAGGAGATAAATGAGCCCGATCTATAATGAGTTCCAAATAAAGGTTCTCCCTTCCAATCGCCGCGCCGAGAATTCCGGGAGTTCTGGAATGGAAGGGCATAGCATTCCAAGCGTGAGTTATTCCACTGAAACCATAGTCAAATGCGAGTTCTGCTTGTTGCTTAGAAGCGAGCGAATGGCCTAACGAAAGGACAATTTTTCTTTCCGAGCACCAAGTGCCTAGCGCCCTAATTTCTTCACGATTTAAGGATTCGGGAGCTAGAGTCAGAATTTTCAAGGTTTCTTGGCTTGCGGCCCAAAGATCCTGAAGTTCCTCCCAATCAAACTTTCGAATGGCTGACGGCGGATGCGCGCCACAGGCTCCCGAACTCAAGAAAGGTCCTTCGAGATGAATTCCTAAAGGGATGGCTCCATTCCTATCTGACGACTTTTTTTCCCGAATCCATTGTCCGAGTCTATGGACAGAGCTGTTTAAAGTTTTTTTTGGCGCCGAAACCGTCGTTGGACAGAAGCCTGCTATCCCCTTTTTCCAAAGCGCTTCAGAAAGCTGTTTAAATTCCTGAGGGGAGGCCGACATGAGATCTATACCGAAAGCCCCGTGGAAATGAATGTCTACTAGACCGATTGTGGTTAAAGTGCGTAGCTTTTGCATAAGTAGGTTGGATTCAATGGTTTAAACTTGACTGTGATTGTTGGACGTGACACCTCTTGAAGTCGTAACATAAAATGTTCAATTAAAAACGAGGAATGTGAAAAGGATTCATTGACATGGGCGTTCAAAAGACTTCTTCAAAAGCAGCCAAGAAACCTTCAAAATTGGATTCATTAAAGAATTTGGTATTTGGGAGTTCTGGGTCGTCAAAAAAATCCGGCCACTCGTCACAGAAGGAAAGCGCTACTAAAAAAGAAGGCACTTCAAAAAAAGAAGGTGCCTCTGGTAAAGCTTCGGCTCAAGACAAGAGCCATCCAGCTGTGAGTGCCAAATCAGCAGTAAAAAGTAAGGGTTTGCCTTCAAGTGAAGGTCATAAATCAAAACCTGTAAATACAAAGAAATCGGCTTCTAAGGGCACCTCCTATAAAGGTTCTGGCAGAGGTTCTGGAGCGTCCGAAGGAGTAGTGGAAACGGTGTGTCGAGAAGTTGCATGTGAAGGTCTAGCCACCTCAGGTGGTTATTGCCGTCTTCATTATATTAAAAATTGGAAAAAGATAAAACGCAAGGAAGCCATCTTGCGCGAGAAAAAGTTAGATCAATATATCGAGGAATTGGTATCCAAGTATCCCGATAAATATATTGAGGCCATTCGCCAAGATTTGGCCAATGACAAGGATTTTGCAAAGGTCATTCATGATCTAGATCTCGACGAAGGTACTGATGACTTTGATGGAGAAGGTGGAGAATCTATGGATTCACTCATTGATACTATCAAAAGAGACTTCGACGATGACGGCGATGCTTTTTAATTTAGCGCCTAGTCTTATGGCTACATATGTTTAGTTCACAGGATCCACGTTGGATTCGAGCACTAGAACGTAAATTAGGATGGTTAGCGATTCCTAACCTTGCGATTATCATAGTGACTCTTCAAGCGCTGGGATCATTGTTTGCCTTGATGGACCCCATCTGGATAGAGCGATTTGCCCTTATTCCTGAGTTAGTGCTTAGGGGAGAGTATTGGCGCTTAGTAACTTTCTTGGCGCTCCCGTTATCGTTGAGCCCAATTTGGATACTATTTTCACTGTGGTTTATGTACTTTGTTGTTAATACTATTGAAAGCCAATGGGGCGCATTCAAAACTACTTTCTATGTTTTGGTATCGATTGTTCTAACTGTGGCTTTCTCTTTTACGTTTAATTACCCTGTTACGCAAATCAAGGGCTTTGAATCCACTCTGTTTTTGGCCGCTGCCGCGCTTTATCCAGAAATGGAAGTGCAGCTTTTTCTTGTTATGCCCATCAAGATGAAATGGTTGGCATGGGTAACTCTAGCGATGGTGTTCTACGACTTTTTAATGGGAGATTGGCTTTCTCGCCTCTATTTGGTTGCCATCTATTCCAACTATTTTATATTTTTTGGTCCCGCGCAAATCTATCGTTTGAAACAAATTTACCGAAAATGGGATTATCAGTCCAAATTGCGGAAGTAGCTTCTTAGGTAGTAAAGTCCATCATCATTCATTCATTCATTTGACGCGGCATATTAGAAAGTATTTGACCATTAATTTTTAGTTTAGTATCAAGCCTGAAATGAGCAAAAATTTTCGTTTTTCTGTTTTTGTCTTGGCTTGGATAGTATCTCTCTGCGCCTCACTGTCACAAGCCGGAAATATGCCTAGTTTACTGGCTGGAGTGAATCGAACTCTAGAGGCTCAAAAAAGCGGAAACACCCCGAACCCGCCTCCTTCTCGTAGCATTCCTGTTAGTTATTATTACGACGAAGTTCAAACGGAATCGGGAATGTCTGAAGATGAAATTCGTGAGTTTTTTGTCAGCTTGGCTACTCCCTCTTCTGAGAAAATGATTTGGTACCGTTGGGGTAAGGGCGAGTTTGAAAGACTGAGGCTAGGGACTGTGCCGGCATTCGAAACGGAAACAACTAATTTTGGTCTTAAGAGGGCTGGAAAAGGGCTATATGTAGCGGAATCTCCTGCAAGTTCGGCTGAATTCGGTGAATACCACGGTGACCCAGAAATTGTAGCGGTGTGTGCGCCGCGAGGCACCTTGCTTTTAGATCTCAAAAATCCCGAGGTGCTCTCCAAGATGAAAGAAAAATCCCTTTTTCCGGAAGATGTATTTAAAACAAATCCTCCGGTAATGGTTAAGTTCGTAAAAGACTATTGGGTTCTGAAGTCTCCAGCGGGTGTAAAAATTAAAGAGTACAATGGAAAATATATTCCAACAGAGATGTTGTTTGAGTATGAAACACGAATTCGCAATAAGCAAGTGCGGGACCTTCATCACGAGAGAATCAAATCTACCCTAGATCGTCGCATCTTCCGTCCGGGGTATGAAGAAGTTATTCCGAATCCAAAGACGGCGTGTGAGCCCAGCGAAATTTCCAATAGTGAAAAGTGGGCAAAAGATAAAATTACGGAGTATTTCTGGCGATATGATGGAACCTGTGGGGGATATGTAGTGCAGGATCGAAATATTGCTTTGGTGGAAGACCGGGCTAATTTTGATCATTGCAAACGTATCTATGCCACCACAGTTTCAGCAGATGGAACTGAATGTGTGAAGGAAGATCCTAGAATTATTGTTTTTGATGGGTCGGAAGGTAAGGAGCGCGTCGTTCCAAATGTAGGTCAGACTTTAGCTCCAGGAGCTACTGGAAGAGGTTCTGAGAAGGATATTAAGAAAGATTTTGAGAGTTGGTTTTATAGGAGCTGGGGATCGTGAGAGAGTAGAAGGGAAATTGAGGGAGGGGGCTTTAGCCCCCTCGCCCTATAAACAGAGCTGATTAAGCGTTCTGTTTCTTAAGCAAAGACATTCTTTTCTTAAACTGACCTTCGCTCATAGCGATTTCAGAGTCCAAGCTGAATAGTCGGCAGAAAGTCAACCAGACATAGACAGAAGGCTTTAGCTTTTCATTTTCGATTTTCGACAAAAGTCCTTGTGTAATTCCGAGATCTTCGCACAACTTCTGTTGGCTAATTTTCTTAACCTTTCGTTCTGCGTGCATAAGATTACAAATTCTTCGGGCTACTGCTTCTTCGGTTTCAAGTTTCATCAGTTTTTTAATACGGCACAAAACGTGATTATTACACCCAATTTAAGCCGGATCTCCTTTATATAGTTATTAAAATCGGCAGTTCGCACCAAGCGAACATTATAAATAAACCGCGCTTTAATAGTCTTGTTTGGTGTGTTTTTTTAAAGGAAAGCTACCATAGTGTCAATACAATAATAATAAATTATGATTTAAAATCAAGAATTATAGAATACTACGATTTAGTTGGTCATGCCAGAACCGCTGCTATGGCCTCCGGACGGATCACCTCGGCGAGGCCCCGTAACAAATAGCTTTTTAACTTCATCCTCAGTTTCATTCTCCAACTCGGCCAGTTCAGAATCATTTTTATTCAACCATTCATCGGCAAGGCCTTCCAAGAGAGGATTGGCGCGGTCGAAGCGGATAAAAATTTCTCTTTGATTAGCTTCCATTGGGGTCCAAACGGCAGGCATTTGTTCCAAAATAGTTGCTGAATCTTGGGCCAATAAAGAGATAGTTTCAGGTTTAGTCTCGTCCAGAACGGTTCCAAACACCGTACCAATCGAATCTACGCATGCGGAAAGTAATTCCTGTGCCGTAGGAGCACTTGCTTTGGGGTCAAAATCACAACTCGCATAAACGGTAGACGCTGAGAGCTTTCCTTCGGTTACAAGGGAAACGGCGATCCAGATCTCATTGGAACACACCGCGCCTCGCGCAGAGAAATGGCTACCGGGCCGGTTTTGTTCATAAATTTTCAATGCTTCATCGAAGTGAGCATGAAATACTTCCGTCACCATTTTTAAATAATCAGTGGGGAGTGGACTGGGTTTTGACTGTGAGGTTTTTCTGTTTTCCATAGGTAAATCCTTTAAATAATTCCGCGAGGCAGGTTAGCTAACCGGGGTAATTCATCTAGTTTAACTGATAGCTCTCTGGTTCGTTTCCCTCGGAAAATTCGTAATTTTATCTTGTCATTAGGCTTATGTTTCGCCAGGATTCTTTCTACGTCGTTAGGTTCCAAAACCGATGTCCCATCCATCTGAGTAATAATATCGCCCTGTCGAAGCCCGGACTGCTCTCCAGGGGCTCCTTCAACCAGGTTGTAAACCAGAACCCCTTTTGAGGTCGCCAAATCATAGTACTGCTCAAGCTGACTAGACACCTTTTCTGATAAAATTCCCAACCAGGGTCTTGGGATTCGTCCATAACGCTTTAAATCGGGCAGCAAATTTTTTGCTTCATTAATTGGAATTGCAAAACCTAGTCCGCTGCTTTGTCCTGTATCAGAGCGAATAGCTGAATTGATGCCGATGACTTCACCCGTAAAGTTAAAAAGTGGGCCTCCGCTGTTTCCAGGATTGATCGAGGCGTCCGTTTGGAGAAAGTTATCAAACGGGCCTAAGCCGATCGTGCGGTTTTTAGCGCTAATAATTCCTTTGGTGACCGTATGTTGCAAACCGAAAGGGTTTCCTACGGCGACGACGGTTTCAGCAATTCTAACTTTTTCGGAATCCCCGAGTGGTACTGGTCTTAGGTCGGTAGCTACCTTGCCGTCATCTGTTTGAATTTGTAACAAGGCTAAATCCATTTTGTCATCTTTTCCAACGATTCTAGCCTTAAATTGCCGCTTATCCATGAGCGTAACCAGAACTTCGGATGCCCGCTCTACAACGTGATTATTAGTGATAATGAAGCCCGTTTTGTCTATAATAAAGCCGGAACCTAAGGAGGTTTGTTTTCTTTCTTGAGGAATTCCCCAGAGTCTCAAAAACTCGTCCATGCCATAAACTTGGTAATTGAAAACAGTGGTAGAGCTGACATTTACCACACCCGGTGAAATTCTCTCTACCATATCCGGTAGGGGATCTGAGGATGGCAGGACTGCT
>JBDSKY010000346.1:0-9870 GCA_039916675.1 Bdellovibrionia bacterium | reverse complement strand
AGCGCGTGCTCCATTGGAACGAGAAGAAGTACCCTCGCCCTTTGAAGCCGTAGAGACAGAGGGACGCGCAGTAGTAGTCATAGATCGCTTACGACGATCGGGAGAGGCCTTAAGACTTGTACGCTTTCGGGCGGTTGAGGCGGGCTTTGCAGACGATTTTTTTGCTGTACTTTTAGGTGAAC
This sequence comes from Bdellovibrionia bacterium, assembly GCA_039916675.1. GTDB lineage: Bacteria > Bdellovibrionota > UBA1018 > UBA1018 > UBA1018 > JBDSKY01. Next base: position 9,688 of record JBDSKY010000346.1, on the reverse strand, counting down.
GTCTCTGAGTTGCCATTTTGCGAATTCTCCTTTAAAAAAGAACCCTCCCCTAAAAGGCAGCGGGTTCCAAACATTTATGAAATGAATATTTCATTTGTTCGCTACGCGAACTGCTTTTCACAGGGAGTCACACTGCAATCCATAGGCCGGCCCAGAGCTAAAGCCACGAATTTTAATTAAATTTACCAATTTGTACAATTTGTGAAGGATCAATACTTTGATTTGCCAAGATTGATGTTTGTTGCGCAATCTTACGAGCCAAATCACGGAACGCCTGAGCAATCTCTGACTGAGGATCTCGCATCACAATAGGACGTCCCTCGTCTCCACCTTCACGAACCTTTGTCACGATGGGAAGCTCTGCAAGGAGCTCAGTATTGAATTTTTTCGAAAGTGCTTTTCCACCCCCTTCACCAAAAAGAGGATGACGCTTTTCACAGCCATCACATTTGAAGTAACTCATGTTCTCGACCACGCCTAGGATAGGGATTCGGACCTTTTCAAACATATGAAATGCTTTTCTTACATCCTGCATAGATACTTCCTGAGGAGTAGAAACCATCACCGCACCAGTCACCGGAACCAGCTGAGCCAACGAGAGCTGCACGTCACCTGTGCCTGGAGGCATATCAATAATCAGGTAATCTAAACTACCCCATTGAACTTTATGACAAAATTGGCTCACCACACTATGAAGCATGGGACCTCGCCACACTAAGGGTTGGTCGCCTTGAATCAAAAATCCCATCGACATCACTTTTACATTATGAGCAAGAGGAGGAATAAAAAGCTCACCCCGGACAGGATCTTGAAAAAGCTGAGGTTGATTCGTTACTCCCATCATCGTAGGAACATTGGGACCGTAAACATCGGCATCCATAAGGCCTACTTTGGCCCCATCCATTGCAAGTGCAGTTGCAAGATTCACTGCCACAGTGCTTTTACCAACTCCGCCCTTACCGCTGGAAACAGCAATAATATGGCTTACACCTGGAATTATATTTACTCCTTGAGGTCCGCTACTTCGCTTAGCTTTCACTTCCGCGTCGATCTTGATATCTACGGAAGTAACACCTGAAACAGACGTCACCGCAGTTCGACAGTCATTTTCAATTTTAGCCTTCAGAGGGCAGGCGGGAGTCGTTAAAACGACTCGAAAAGAAACTGCACCTGATTCAGACACAACAAGGTCCCGAATCATATTGAGGGTTACGAGATCTTGCTTCAGATCGGGATCCTGAACAGTACGCAAAGCTTTTAAAACAGATTCTTGTGCCAGAGTGAATGTCGTCGTCATGCCCCCTCTTATCAAACCTTCACTTGCGGAGCTATCAAAAGCTGCGAAGCGCTACTTTATAATTTAAGCGCACGCCCAGCTGCGTCCCTTGAGGGTCCAGTTTATCCAGCGGAGAGCCTTTGTTGACATAATGCATTTCCTAACCGACCAACAAAAACGCCAGCATTTTCAAGAGAATCGCCAGCTTAGTGGCAGAGCAAATGATTTTGGCAAATTTTAGAATTGCCCGGGCAAAAAAAGACCGGATCCTCTTGGCTGGTTACTTTTCACAGATTCTACCTTGCCTGCGGGACCCTACGACCATGGCGCTCTTGATCCATCCAACCCACGGCAAACTCAAATAATTCTTGAATTGCAGGCAAGTGGTTTTTGACTCGAACTTTGTCACTATCTGTCAGTATTGTAGTACCTGTTTTCTCCAGCTCAATCTTTTGTTGTTGGAGACGATCAATTTTTTCCCGAAATCCGCGAGCGGTTTGGCTGTGAAGATCAGTGCGAGTCTTGGATTTCTTTTCCTCAGCTTTTTCTGTTTCGGCCAATTATATCAGTGTCAAGTTTAGCAATGTCCTGCTCAAATTGGGCATTGTCCAAATAAACATCTTTTCCTTGCCTCTTGAGCTTGATCTGAGATTTGAGTCTGAGTTCCATCAAAAATTGAATTAAATCTTCCGAACTTTTTGCGAGCGAAGAAGATATGATTCCACGTTTTCCGAGTTCCCTAGCAATGTCGACCGTGTTCTGACTTTTGGTGTCGTAATAGAAACCCAAGCCGGTTAAGATTTGTTCTGCCGTTCTGTAAAGATCCCGCTTTAAATCCACCTTCGCGTCTTCCTGGCCATTTAAAAATCCTCTACCTTGCATCGCCTTCTTTGCAAGAGAAGCGTTTAAGCCGTCGAGAGCGATTTTATGGCGTAGAAGACTTTCCCCTCCAGTAGCACCAGTGGCTATCTTCTGATCCAACACTTTATTTTTATTGTCTAAATAATTGGAGTAAAGATTTGAATCTCCGTTTACTAAGGTCACATTTCTTAGAAGGTCTGGTAGTGACCTAAGCAACTGTTTTTCTCTCATAAAATAGGGCTTATTAGCCTGATTCATCCAAAATTGATCTTCTGTTTGAGAACCTCTTATTGAATCACCGTCATCATACGGAATTTCGGAAGGACTAAAAGCTCTGCTCTTGTTTTTGTTGGTCTTGTTGGAGTGAGCAGATTCGTCAGATTCAGATTGATTATTTCTGGTATCCATATAGGAGGCAAGTTTTTCAGGAGTGGCGGTCAAAAGCCGCGTGCCTCGTGTAGGAATTTTACTAAAATCCCGCGAGAGGATTGCCTGCGTAGTTTTTTCTTTCAACAAATCGGGCGACGTATAACGATCGTGGAACTGCTGGTAGCTGGGGGCGTTATCTGCTACGTCTAAATGCATTCCATCTTCTTCGCCCAGCAAGTGCACCCTATCCGCCACTCTTTGCGTCAATTTCGAAATATAGAATTGGTTCTCAGGGGTATTTTCTTCAATGATAAAACCGATTTCCATATCAGTATAAAGACCTGCCTCTCCCCTGGGTATTGAACCCATCGAAAATACTGAGAATTTAGGCTTAGGAACACCATTCTTACGGCGTGAAACAATTTCCGGTCTCTTCTCCAGTAGGGAAGCTTCATCGTCGATCATGTCAGAAATAAACTTTTTCATCTGGTCCGTCAGCTTTTTAGTAACACTGCTGGTATCTACTTGTTGTCCGTTAGGACTTTTTTCTAGTAAGAGATTGAACTCACGGATTCCTTCCGCTCTGATTTTCTCTAGCTTCTGTTTATCTTCACTTTTTTCTTTAAAAAACGCTGAAATCCCTGAGTAAGATTCTGCACCTGTTTTTGGACTTAGGTTTTTCTGAAGGTCTTCTGGAAATTGAGTTTTAATTTTAAGGGGTTTGTTGGAATGCTTTTTCTTTCCTTGATCTAAAGGCATACAAACAGGGGGAGGTCCAGACAAGTTAGTTTTGGCTTCTCTTAACTGTTGGATGATTTCTTTTACCGCCTCTTTTAACGTTTTCTTTTTGTCGTCATTGTTTAAAGGATTAAGACAGAACCACCCCATCATTGACTCATCGCGACAGAACGAAGAATCGAGTGAACCTTCCATGGCAAATTTAGTTTTTTGACGCCTGTTCTTTAAACAGCTCTTTATAGAATGGATCCTCTTCAACATCCGGCTTCAAAACTTGCTTTCTCAATGAGCGAAGGATATCCCTTGGCATCTCTTTCTGAAACGAATTCACAAGCCATTTCGCTGTAGTGCCTTTAGGATCTGCATGAATCTCAGTTATAACATAGGTTTTCGTATCATTTTCAACCGACTTTAAAGTGAATGAACTATTAATGATTTCACCACGAATATAATTAGTCTGTGGTGCGGCGGAATCCTCAATTGAATGAATTTCAATTTTAATTACTTTCGCTTTTGGATCAGCTTCAAACTTTCGTCTTAGAACAAAGTCTCTATCTTTCATAACGAATGGTGTGCCGATATGGTTGTACTCAACATGCTCATGATCTGAAACTCTCCGAAGGACCTTAATTTCATCCAAATGCGGCACCCACTCTGGAGCTCTCTTTGTATCCAAAACTACAGTTGCGACTTTTGAAATTGGAGCATCAATCATCCCCTGGCCTTTAAAAGCAATGATCGGACTTCCTGGTACATCCTTCTTAAAAATTTCTATTCCACCTCCGTCGTCCGTTTTTTCCCAATCAAGTGACGCAGCCATTCCAGCCGTGGACAAAAATATTAAGCAAAAGACAAGCTTTCCAATAAATTTCATCAGCACTATTCCTTTAGGATATTTGTTAGCTACCTTTTTGACTAGACCCTGTCCAGAAGCGCCCCTGATCTTTGTCTATGTCATCTCGTCTCTTTCAAGTTTAATCTTGGCCCCTTTTGATCTATACATGTAGTCCTATGAAAGAAAAAACTCCGCGTGGAACCGTAATCCGTAATATTCGCTCTACGCTTAAGACGTTAGGTGAAGATACTACCCGTGAAGGTCTGGTTAGCACTCCTAAACGTTATGCCAAGGCCATGGAATTCCTCATGTCCGGTTATAAGATGGACCTCGGCAAAATTGTAAACGGCGCTTTGTTCAACGAAGGTTCTAGTGAAATCGTTTTAGTACGAGATATAGAGATGTTTTCACTTTGTGAACACCATCTTCTTCCATTTTTCGGGAAGGTGCACGTCGCCTACATTCCTAACGGTAAGATCATTGGCCTATCTAAGATCCCTAGGATCATTGACGTTTTTTCTCGACGTCTCCAAGTCCAGGAACGTCTAACCACCCAAGTCTCAGAAGAACTCATGCGTATTCTCAATCCCTTGGGAGTAGCCGTTATCATCGAGGCATCTCATCTTTGCATGATGATGCGAGGAGTGGAGAAACAAAATAGTTACACAATTACTAGCTCGATGCTGGGGGCCTTTAGGGACGATCCAACAACCAGAAAAGAGCTGCTGCACTTATTAAGTGGTTTAGGGTCCGGTAGATAGGCCTAGAATTTTCTAGAGCTGGTGACGAAGAGATTTTCTTGATTTGGACCGTACCGCTTTTAACTAACTACTAGACGATCTTAGTATAGTGTACTATAGTGTCCTAATGGGGCAATTTAAATTTATTCTTTGGCTTGCCTATTGGTATATACAAGCGGAGTCTTTTGAATTTGAATGGGACTCTGGCAACTCTACTAAGAGTATTCAGAAACATGGAGTAACCCAGGACGAAGTGGAATCTTTGTTCGAACTAAAACTAGGTGTACCTATCGGGCACCAGGTTTCACCCCCAATTGCTGAAGAGCGTCTCTGTCTGATAGGGCCTTCTTTGAATGGAAAGATGATTTCTGTCGTCTTTACCTTAAGAGAGGGGAGAGTTAGGCCCATTAGTTCCCGCATTGCAGGAAGAAAGGAGCGTCAGCTTTATGAAGAAATACGCAAAACAACTCAAAGAATACGATAAAATTGATTTTGATCCCAAAGAAATTATTGCAGGAATGTCGCGTCTCAAAGGAGCACGTAGAAAGCCTACAAGTATTGCGCTTGAAGAAGAATTAATTCAGGAGCTTAAATCACTTGCTGCCCAAAAAGGGGTTCCGTATCAAGTCCTTACGCGATTGCTCATTGCCGATGGGATTCGCCGAATGAAAAAAGCCGCTTAAGGGTTGGGAGTAAAAAAATCTAGGAATTTCCCCGAGCCAGAGCGGAGGAGACCATTTTCTCTCAACTTGTATTAGCGCAAATTCTTTGGACACGTGCGTTAGAATTATGCTAAATCACGCAAAAATGCAAAAGCTCACCTTTGGAACCTCTTTAAATATTCTCATCGCAGGAGGCCTTTTGATCTCCCAACTCGCACTAGGAGCTCCGCTTGGCTTACATGAATATCATTCAGGCGAATGGGTTAATCCTGACAAGTCTTATTCCGGTAAAAAAATTGCTCTAAATCTATCGGGTTACCACGACACCATCGATAAATGTCATGGCCTGGCTTCGTTTTTTGGTCCCAACTTTGACACGATTTTAGGATTTGAATACTCCAGCTATGTTGGAATTGACAAGAGTGCTCAACTTTTAACTCAAGAAATAAAAGAGCTAGCTCAAAATCGTGGGCAGAACATACTACTGTGCCCATGGGGCACTTTGAACTTAAATATAATTTAGAAGATGAGAAACCTGTATTTTATCAAATTATGGAATCGTGGAACACGCGGTACCTAGCGCATCAGGAATAACTGAATTTAAATCAAATCAGAATAACTAGCAATCGACGCTAATTCCTTAACCGGCCCCGCACCCATTCGTCGCGCCAAAGCCTGCTCCAGTTCTGACCTCCAGCGATCCGTGGCCAGCGCTGTAGGAGGTAGGCAATCTGAAAGTCGTGTCATTATGTCACTACTGAATCCACAAGGAGAAATCAGATGAAAAGGCCTAAGGTCGTTCACACAATTAATCGCGATTCCGTGATAACTCACCCACTTCCTCACGGCGATTCCCATGGATGCAATCTTCTTTTCTCCGACCCAGACTCCTGTCGCTTTTTCACGGAGGTGCGCGGTCAATCCCCGCTCTCCGAGTTCATCAATCACAATATTTTCCAGCTTTCGTAAAAAGCCTTCCACATCATGATTCGGAGCAAAACCTGAACCGTCCATTTTACAAATGGGATAAATCACTAATTGCCCAGGCCCATGATAGGTGAGATCACCGCCCCGCTCGCTCTCGACTAGCCGAATACCCTCAGGCAGAGGCTGGGTAATCGGCATATGTCTAGACTTGGGTTGAGAGCTCGCGCCTGTAAATTGCAGACCGCGGCCCCGAGTGATCACAGGCTGATGCTCTAAAAAAAGCACCGTGTCTTCGATCATATCCTGAGAACGCAGCTCCACTAACTTAAGCTGAAACTCTCTGACTGCGTCGTAATCTGACAATCCATTAAGTGACCAAAACTGCAATTCTAAACTCCGGCCTTCGAGGTTGCTTGAGCAGTGGCAGGCTTCTTTTGGAAAATATGAATTGCATGTCCTAGTGTAGCTTCAGCTGCTTCCATCATCGTTTCTGGAAGCGTGGGATGCGGATGTACAGTAAGCGCCAGGTCTTCGACATGAGCGCCCATTTCCAATGCAAGTGCGGCTTCCGAAATTAAATTAGAAGCTTCAGCTCCTACAATATGCACCCCTAATAAGCGGCCAGTCTTACGGTCGCCTAACATTTTTACAAAACCATCGGGCTCGGCCACTGAAAGTGCTCGTCCATTGGCCGCGAAAGGAAAGTTACCGATTTTTAAGTCAATTCCCTTAGCTTTAGCCTCTGCCTCGGTGAGTCCTACTGTGGCTATTTCGGGATCTGTAAAAATAACTGCAGGCATGGCTACTACGTCATAGATGGTTTTCTTTCCAGCTATGGCTTCAGCGGCGACAATTCCTTCTTTGGAGCCTTTGTGTGCTAACAATGGCTGACCCGCAATATCACCAATGGCATAAATGTGGGGGACCTGAGTGCGACGTTGAGGATCTACAACCAGAAAGCCTTTGGCGTCTGGTTTCAGTCCGGCTTTTTCAAGGCCAAGCCCGTCGGAATTAGGAATTCTTCCGATCGTTACTAGCACATATTCAGCTTCTAATTTCTTTTCCGTGGTCCCGTCTAAAACTGTGACTTCGACACCTTTGGATGATTTTTTACATGCCTTCACCTTGGTGTTGAGTTTAATGGTGACGCCCATTTTTTCTAGCTTTCGTCCCACAACTTTTGTGAGGTCAGGGTCGACACCGGTTAATAAATTAGGAGCGGCTTCTACTACGGTCACTTTAGTCCCGATTTTGGCGAAAAAGGTTCCTAATTCTAAACCGATGTAACCACCACCGATGCAAAGGATGGACTTAGGTGCTTGTTGTAGGCTCAAGGCTCCAGTGCTGTCTAAGATCTGCTTCTGATCAACCTCGAAACCAGGCAATGACATAGGTCTAGAGCCAGTAGCAATCACACATTGCTTGAAGCGAATTTGAGTTGTCGTTGAAGAGCCTTTAATATTGAGAAGGGTTGAACTAGCAAATTGAGCTTCCCCCCCAATAAAGGTACAACCGTTTGCTTTTAACAAACCTGCAACGCCACTTGTCAATTTGTGGACGACAGAGTCTTTCCATTTCATTAACTTTGGATAATTGATTTTTGCGCCTTCGACTTCGATCCCCATCTCAGAGGAATGCCCCATTTTCTCAAAAAGCCCGCCTGCATAGATCAATGCCTTAGATGGAATGCACCCACGATTAAGACAAACACCGCCCACTTCGGCGCGATCGACCACAGTGACTTTCTTCCCCAACTGAGCCAAGCGAATGGCGCAGACATACCCGGCAGGGCCAGCTCCTAGCACTACTACTTCTGTATCATGAATCATTTATTACTCCGTATTAACTCTGGCGTATTACTTCTGCGAAAACTATTGCAGCAATAGCAAGCTTGGGTTTTCAATATATTGAATGAAAAGCTTCATAAACTCAGCCCCGATTGCTCCATCCACAATTCTGTGGTCGAGAGAGATCGAGAAATAAGTCCAATCGCGAATAACGATCTCTTCTTTGCCATTAACTGTTTTGACAACCGGCTTGCGGAAGATCTTGTTGAAACCTAAAATAGCAACTTCCGGAAAGTTGATTACGGGAGTCGCAAACAAACCGCCAATAGAACCCGCATTCGTCAATGTGATCGTACTGCCATGGAAATCATCCATGGTAAGTTTTTTTGCTCTGGCGCGGTCCACCACTTCTTGGATCTCTCTCGCAATCTCCAATACTGATTTATGCGCTACATCGCTAATTACGGGAGCTGTAAGTCCATCGTCGGTTTGCACAGAGAGCGCAATATTATAATCATATTTATAGACAATTTCATTAGTCGCTTCATCCAAGGTAGCATTCAAAATTGGATATTCCTTAAGAGCGGCAACCATGGCTTTCATAACGAACGGAAGATAAGTAAGCTTGACTCCCTGCTTCGCCGCGACTTCTTTGGCCTGACTCCGTAACAATACGAGCTGGGTAGCGTCGGCCTCTTCCACATAGGTAAAGTGGGCTGCTTTGTCTTTTGAAAGACGCATTTTTTCAGAAATTTTCTTTCTCAAGCCTCGGAATGCAACTCGTTTCTCCCCACCCTCTGGAAACGCTTTCCGTTTGCCGGCTGGCCCGTCAACGGCATCCAATCCGTTCCCTGAAGCAGGCAGATGAAGATCTTCTTTCATCACTCGACCGTTAGGACCTGATCCATGAATCTGGCCCAATTCAATGCCCATCTCTCTTGCCATACGGCGAGTGGATGGCGCTGCAAGGACTCGAGTTTGTATGTCCTTATCTGCCGCTGTCGCACCTAAACCCGTATGCCTTTTAGAATCTACTGGGACTTTGGAAGCTTCAGTGGAAGCTTTCGCCGCAGGCTGCGGTGCTGCTTTTGAAGATGCAATCTTAGATTCAGGAGGGGTAGGCTCAGCATTAGCCTTCGCAGGTGCCTCAGTTTTTGCCCCATCAAGAGCCTCAAAACTCAGCATTAATTGGCCGACATTGATCATGTCGCCTTCCTTAGCGTGAAGCTCACCCACTTTACCCTGCACAGCAGATGGAATCTCCACGGTGGCTTTATCTGTCATGACTTCGCAGAGGGGTTGGTCATATTTAATAATATCTCCAACTTTAACGCGCCATTTTACTAATTCGCCCTCGTGAACGCCTTCGCCCAACTCTGGAAGTCTAAATTGCATTTTTCCCTTTCCGTTTCTCGATAACGCCTTTGATAAAAAATTCTCCAGCTCGGTAACTCGACCGAACCATCGGCCCTGCCGCGACATAGAGAAAACCT
>JBDSKY010000345.1:0-7218 GCA_039916675.1 Bdellovibrionia bacterium | reverse complement strand
GGGGACCCACTTCTTTTCTTACAGTCTCAGTAATGGTTTTCATCAGCTCCGCTGAGGGGGCCACTTTATCTTTGAGCACTATAAATATGTGAAGAGCCTCGCCCGTGACTGGATCTGGAATTCCGATTGCTGCTGACTCCACCACACCTGGATGCGTAACACAGGCGGACTCTATTTCGGCAGTACCTAGGCGATGACCGGAAACTTTAATAACGTCATCCATTCGCCCGGTAATCCAATAAAATCCCTCTTCGTCACGCTCTGCACCGTCACCTGAAAAATAATAACCCTTAAACTTGGCAAAATAGGTGTCATAAAACTTTGAAGGAAATTCTTTAGTATCCCCGTAGACTCCGTTCATTTGCCCGGGCCATGATTTCTTAATCACGAGCGCTCCCGATCCGGCCCCTGAAATAACTATTCCGGCATCATTTAAAATTGCGGGCTGAATTCCTGGAAGGGGAAGGGTTGCACTCCCAGGTTTAAGGGGAGTTATTCCTGCCAAAGGTGAAATGAGGATGCCACCCGTTTCAGTTTGCCACCAGGTATCCACTATTGGCGCTCGCTCTTCGCCCACTACTTTATTATACCACTTCCAAGCTTCTGGATTGATGGGCTCGCCAACCGTTCCCAGGGTTCGGATAGATTTTCGAGAATGTTGGGTGACGAATTGATCTCCAGCACTGGCCAAAATGCGAATCGCAGTCGGAGCGCTATAGAAAATTGCGACTTGGTATTTTTCCACAATTTGCCAGAATCTTCCTGGATCTGGATAGGTAGGTATGCCCTCAAACATCAGTGTCGTGCATCCATTAGCCAATGGACCGTAAAGTAGGTACGTGTGTCCGGTAATCCAACCCACGTCGGCCGTGCACCAAAAGACATCATCCTTTTGAGGTTGGAAGACAATTTCGTGAGTATATGAAGCATAGGTCAAATACCCGCCCATGGTGTGAAGCACACCTTTAGGTTGGCCGGTACTGCCGGAAGTATATAATATAAACATGGGGTCCAAGGCAGAATGACTCTGGGCCTGATGTTGCTCTGATTTTATAGAAGCTAACCAAGCATCCCAAAAGACGTTTCGAGTCACATCCTCTTTCGAGGGTGAATTTCCGGCAACAGTACTTTTACTCTCAGAATGCCGCATCACAGTGACCACATGCTTTACGGAGGGACACCCCATTGCAAGAGCTTCATCCACTTTAGCTTTCAGATCAATCCACTTATCGCCTCTATAAGTTCCGTTTGCGGTAATGATAACTGAAGCTTGGCAATCTTTCACCCTGCTATAAATAGACTGAGCGGAGAACCCACCAAAAATCACACAATGCACTGCACCAATTCTTGCGCACGCAAGCACACTCATCGCCAATTCGGGAATATTGGGTAAATAGAGGACGACTCGATCGCCTTTTTTTACCTGAAGAGCCTCTAGAGCAAGAGCAACGCGACAGACCTCGCGATGTAATTCCGTAAAAGTAAAAATCCTCTCTTCACCGACCTCATTCCCTACCCAAATCAAGGCCTTACGATCACCATTCCCAGCTTCAATGTGACGATCCAGGCAATTTTCCGAAACATTCAGTTCAGCGCCCGGATACCAATTCACTCGGCCCGTAAGATAATCGTTGTCTGAAACTTTGGTCCAAGCCTTTTTCCATTTCAACTGGCGGCGGGCGACTGCATCCCAAAAAGCATCTTCGTGCTTAATAGAAAACTCGTAGACACGGAGATAGTCTTCCCAATTGCTAATACTAGGATCAAAGGAATTCAAATCCCCTCCTACTTTCGAGTCTTACTAAACGTACAGTGGGCGTAAACCACATGGCGGTGCCCTACCTCCTGAAAATCCATCTTATTTATAACGGCCTCTTGAAGAGCCTCGATTTTATGATCATGAAATTCAAAAATCTGATTACAATCGAGACAGAAAATATGGTCATGATGCTCTTCGTCAAATAACTCGTAATAAACTTTGCCTTCAAAGTCCGTAAGTGACTCTCTCAAGATAGATGCATCGCAAAGTACCTTAATAGTTCTGTAAACAGTAGCAGCACCTATTCCAGAATGGACCTCATGAACCCTCTCAACAAGTTGTTGGGTATCCAAATGCCCACCTGTTGCGAGAATTAACTCCGCAATTTTCCATCGCTGTTCAGTATATTTAAGTTCCTGTGAGGTAAGGTAATCCCTAAGTTGCTTTTGCCATTTTAAGAATTGACTAGGATTCCGAAGTGTCATCCTATCCGGTTTAGGCCTGCCACAGGGTAGATTTTTTTTAGAGGTCACGCGTTGCATAAGTACCACCTATCCCGATCTTAAACAACTTTTTTACTCTAACGCACCCTCTTTTAAAAAAAAGTTGCGTACTTCCATCTCAGTGATATGCCTATTACAGGGGGAATCTTTTAAATGAATATCTTACTGATAATTGCTTCTTTGACCACTTACATAATGACTGCATTCTTTCTACCTGCAACTTCCTTCGCTTTCACCTTCGATCGGAATGTGCCTTCTGCAGTTCAGGTCCAAATGACTGCGGATTTGGCTTTTATCAAGTCGGTAAAGAGCGACAATCAATCCGACTTACATAAACAGATATTTGGTGCGGTCAGTGGAGATTCCTACAGCCAATTTTTTAATTCTCGTGTAACGGCCGTCGGATTGAATGGCTGCGGAGATTCTAACGCCGTCGCTTGTGTAATCCCTTTTTATGATCCATCAAAAATGTGGCTTACTAAAAATTACATCAAATTTAGTCATCCTCAAGTGGCCCGCATGATGGTGGTATTTCACGAATCAAGGCATACCGAAGTAAGAAATGATAATTGGCCCCATGCAAATTGCCCCTCCCCTTTTTTAGGAACGGATCACAAACCTATTCGTAGTATTTGGACCGGTGCGGATCTCGCCGATCAACCTGCTTGTGATGAGACGCCGTTTGGTTCCTATGGATCTTCCATGATTATGTTGAAAAACATTTCCAAATACTGCTCCAATTGTTCAGACAAAGTGAAAATGGATGCTAGTATTTACGCGGATGATCAGTTCAAGCGAATTATCGACCAGAAAGCCATTCAAGATATCAAGGACGACCTATATCGTGAATAACGAATAATCAACTAACCGAATTCACCGGGTTCAATGTCACGTTTTAAAATTCGAATTCTAATTACTTGCTTGCTGACAGCACTCTTACTCTTCGCTTGGGGGTGGCAGAATAAAACCTTGCCCCCCCAGTTTACGCCCGAAACTCATGAAACTGGCGCTGCAGGCTCCTTAAAAAAGTTTTTAAAATTCACAGAACACAAGTCTGGGACCGAAGTTAGAGTACCCGCTACTAACCCAGAGGTAAGAGCCGAAATCACCCGCAAATTATCTATTCTCAATGAAATCTTAACTTCAAAAAATGATAACGACCCCAGATTGGACACTGAGTTCAAAGAACTTTCAGCTTTTGAAAAGCAAGCACTCCAAGACAAGTATAAAACCATAAAACCCGAAAACAGAAATGAACGTGGAACATTGGTATTCTTGTTAGGTCGGCAACTCGACTCCGTAGAAGACTTTGATTTTTTAAAAAAAGTTGTAGCCGAAGCGCCCTGTACCAACCTTCTAAATTGCAATTCCAGACCTTCTCACCCCAGCTCCCACGAAGAGGGAGCTGGGGAAATAGAAGTAACGCTTGAATATCCACAAATCGTCGCTCTAAAGTCTTTAGAATTGTACCTGACCCACCACCCTAAAACACCTGCCATCACAGAAATCTTGAAAGAAGCCATAAACTCCAAAAATCATATTGCCAGTAATCTTGCACTATCCCTGAATCAAAGATTTAAAGAGTGAATAAATAATTTAGATTCAGGTATCTGGTACAAGCTTAGTCTAATTTTTTCGTCCACGCCCCATGGCCAGAAGAACGGTATAGTTAATAGACGTAGGCACCAAAAGCAAATTGCAACGCAAAAGCTGCTGATCCTTTCCCCAAGCTCGACTGGCCAAGGACAGCTTCTGAAATTTATGAAGCTGGATCGCCTTCTGATGAGTCTGTAAAGACACCTTCACAGCCATTACCTGATCTCTAATACATTTTCCGCTACTATTCGATATTTCCACTGTAACCCCCTCGGACTTAAAGTCGCGTCTCGCCTAAAGCAAGAGTAGTGCCACAACGGAACTGTTTACTTTGAACCTTAAAGCTTCCTGATTGATGTAACTTTGAGAGTGAGGTAAATTCAAGGGATGAATAAATGCGGAAAAAATAAACTAAGTACTTTCTTACTCCAGTGTGGGTTCTGTATTTTCGCAACCTGTTTATCTTTCCGCTATGCCCTAGCGGCAACTTCCACGCCTCTTTGCTTTGATTTTAATGTTCCGGTGAAGGCCCCTTTAAAAACGTACAATTTCGGCAAGTCTACAAACAAGGACACAACCGAATCAGGAAAACTGCCAGATTCTAAGGGTGGTATTTGGGGCTCAGCCCTTGGAAAAGTAGAGCTTCCAATCCAGAGTATTTATCAATTATTGCTCGACCATTATACGATCAAAAATCCTGAGAAAGTAAAACTCAAGGTTTATCCTCAGGAACGTAACGGCTATCAGGACTTTCACGTACTAATGGTTACGGCCTCGGCTGTTGTTTTCAAAGTGAATTGGGAAGAAGAATGGGCTTATAAGATAATCGACGGCACAAGCGCTAACCCTAAAAAGGTAGTCATTTCCTATCAGAAAACTACTGGAACTGATTACATTCCTCACCTATGTGGTTCCATTGTTTTAAATTCATTGGGGCCTAAATTAACAGAGGTTTACCTCTACGAAGAGGTTAACGCTTTAGGAAAAAGGTCTCCCCAAGATACAGTAAAAGGCCATATAGGCACCCTTAATACGTTGAGACAACAACTCACAGCATCTAAGCTCACGTCGCAAAAATAGAAACTCTTCCATACTTTCAGCTGGGTGAGCCGTCCGGTTTAATTCTTGACTATTTCGTACAAGTATATAGACTTAAATTATTACTGTTAATAAAAGTAAATAATTTAAGGGAGACGATCATGCTTGGGCAAATACGTAAAATCACTTCGAACAATAAAACCTTTGTTTTTGGGCTATTTCTCACGGCTGTACTAGTAGGAACCTCAGGATGTGGAGCAAATGGATCTCCCGTATCGACTTTGGTAAACAATGTTAAATTAAGGACTTACGCTCAGAATAATGAACAATGGATGGAAATTTCTGTCCTGCTCAGTACTGGCGGTTTCAGCTTAGCCGGGATCAATCTTCCAATAGTTAATCCGAAAGATAATACCAAGATTTACGGAGAACTCTCCATGATTCCCACGCTTTGCAGCACTTCACCTTGCTATGGTGGGGGAGAACTTGCAATTTCAGTCAATCTCACTCAGACGACTCAGGTCCAGGGGATAGACATTGCCCTTCCCAACGGGACGCGATTACCAGTCGGAGGCTTACAAAATGCCACAGTAGTCGCCCTCCCAATTGCCCAAACTGGAGCGAAGATCTACATAGCTTTCGGCCAAGGTGTCGCTATGTTTGGAGCCGCAGTTCCATTCTCTGCGATGGATCCAGCTGGAAAATATGTTCCTGGTGTTAATATTTTTGAACCGCTAACCTTTAACAAAATCAATCTGATTGCCGGAATATTTGCCGGTGCTGCACCCAACACAACTGGGGTTGGACTTTTCGTCGACCTCTCTTCAACCCTAAATCAAAACATCCCAGCAGAGCGACTCTTTGCTTCCGCTCACGATGCCGTGCCCGATACCAGGGACGGTATGATCCTGCCTTGGAGGAATGGCGTTCATAGTGTAGTCACCATGGGGCCTGTGAAACCATCCTTAGCAACTGAAAGAAGACTCTATCAAAAACTCTACCGTCTTAGTCAGCAGGGTTTGACACTGAAAGTGGAGTAAGTTAAATCCATTAGATCATGAAAATTTGGAAATCCCCGGTGACTATTGAAGAATTGGAAAAGTGGAATGCAAACACAATCCATGAGTCACTGGGGATTCGCTTTTTAAGTGTGGGCGATGACTTTCTTGAAGCATCTATGCCTGTTGATCATCGAACTAAGCAGGCTGCCGGACTTCTCCATGGTGGGGCCTCCGTTGTTCTTGCTGAATCCTTAGGCAGTATTGCCTCTGCTCTGGTCGTCGGCCCTCGCGATAAAACCTGCGTTGGAATCGAAATTAATGCCAGCCACTTAGGAAGCGCTGAAAGTGGCAGCGTAATCGGTCGGGTTACCCCTATTCGTCTCGGTAAATCTTTACACGTTTGGAATATTGAAATTCACAAAGCTGGAACTACTTCTGAAAAACCTAAAATGATCTGTCACTCCCGATTAACAGTGATGATTCGAGACCTCATTCCCGGCTAGTTGCTTGAGAATCGGCTAATTGCTTTAAGATCCTGACGGATGCCCTTCCTTATCTTCAGTCTCAGATTGATCACCTTGATTCCCTGAGGAATGTTCATCGCCACTCATCTCTGCTCCTTCACGGTCCTCCTCGGCAAGATCCATTTCCCAGTTTTCATCAATAATTTCGGTGAGCTCAACTGGGTCGCCTGTACTATCTGTCGGCTTGCGACCATGAGCATACAAAATATCATCTCCTCGGAGGCTTCCGGTTTCGCACATATCAAGTTTCTGCTCAATTGAACCGGGACTACACCATTCGGGCTCCTCGTCTCCAGGGTCTTTGCGTTCAGGAATCAGCTCTTTTCGTTCTCGAACTTTAGCCATAAAATTTAAACCTCCCTCCACATTTTGGAAAATGACGGCACAAGTATAATTAAGCAAGGGCAATGCCTTTTTTGCAGTAGAGAGTGTTCAGCAGTCATGTGGGCATATTCGATGCAAACCTGACTTCCATGGACATATCCAAAAATTCAAAACCTTTGGCCCCTGCTGAACGCGTAGATTATTCAAAATATTACGATCTGCTTATGAAAAGAAGGGCCGAACTTCTGAATCTTGGCCAGCGAGATAGGCAAGAGCTACAAGAACAACAAGGCGCTGGCGGAACGCCAGGTGATATGGCAGACAGCTCGGTTACTGACATTAGTACCGATTACTTTCTGACCTTGGCTGATCGAGATAGGCAGGAGATCATTGAAATCCGGGACGCTCTTGAGAGATTGCATAAAGGAACCTATGGCCTATGTGAAAATTGCAATGAATTGATCCCCGCTAAA
>JBDSKY010000344.1:0-2568 GCA_039916675.1 Bdellovibrionia bacterium | reverse complement strand
CATCCCAATACGCCCGAGAATTAAAAGGATCGCCTGCTGAATTAGAGAATATTTTAGCGCAACATCATGAACAAATGGATGGTACGGGGTTTCCACGAAAGTTGACTCAACAGCACTTGAGCCCACTGACATGTCTCTTTATTTTAGCTCATGAAATTTTGACATTCTTTTTAGAAAACGGCGAGGCTGCTGAATGGGATTACTGGATTAAAATGGCTACCGCAAAATACGAGGTAGGAACTTTTAAGAACATTCTTAAACACCTCGCAATTCCTGAATGAGCTACATAAGAGATGGGGGAGGAAGATTATGAAAAAGACGAAAGATGATTTGAGATGGCTTACCGGCGGCGGTGAGATGGGAAAAACAATTCGATCCAAGGACTGGTCAGAAACGCCCTTAGGTCCAATCGAATCCTGGCCTCAAAGCTTACGGACAACTGTCAGCCTATGCCTTGCTTCTTCTTTTCCCATTTCAATTGCCTGGGGAAAAGAACATACCCAGATCTACAATGATGGATATTGGCCCATATGTGGCAAAAAACATCCGCCCTCCATGGGCCAAAATTTTAGTGAATGTTGGGAGGCCGCTTGGCCTGTATTAGGCCCCTATTTTGAGCGTGCTTTGAAGGGCGAAACTTCGTTTGTCGAAAATCAGAGAATGTTTTTAGATCGAAATGGATATCTTGAAGAAACCTTTTTTACTTTCTCCTTCAGCCCTATCCAGGATGAATCAGGAGAAATCGGTGGCCTATTCCACCCTGTTACAGAGACTACAGCTAATATGCTGAATGAGAGACGCCTTCGCACCCTTCGTGATCTTGCGACTATGGCAAGAGAAGAAAAGGAGGAAAAGGAAACTTGCGCCTTGATCACAGAAACACTCTCAGCGAATCCCTTTGATTTGCCTCTCATTCTCGTCTATTTGCTAGATGAATCAGGAGAGACTGCCCAACTTTGCGGAATCGCTGGTCTTGAAGGAGCAAATCCTGCCGCACCCCAAGAGATCCATTTAAAAAAAGATTCAAATTCAGGTTGGCCGTTAGAAGAAGCCAGGACATCTAAAAAAGGCATCTATGTGGACGATATTGAAAAAAGGTTTGGAAATATTTTCTGTCGCCCCAATCCCGAATCGCTGCAAAAAGCATTCGTTTCTCTTATTACTGAATCGGGCAACGAGAACTGCCTCGGGTTTGTGATAGCGGGCATCAGCACTCGCCTGCCCTTAAACGAATCCTACCAAAGATTTAATGAAATGCTGAGCACTGCTATTAATTCCACTATCAATGAATCTCGTGCTTACCAAAGAGAAAGAAAGCGAGCTGAAGACCTTGCCCAGATAGACAAGGCTAAAAATACGTTTTTTACCAACGTCAGCCACGAATTTCGAACACCTCTGACTCTAATTTTGGGTCCGGTTGAGAACCTACTTTCTCAAACACGCGAAGTTCTTTCAGCCTCTGTAAAAACAGAGATTGAAATTATTTATCGAAATTCTTTACGACTTTTAAAGCTTGTGAATAGTCTAATAGATTTTTCTCGCCTCGAATCGGGCCGTGTCGAAGCAAATTATCAGTCTACCGAAATAGGAACTATGACCACAAATTTGGCTAGTGGTTTCCGCTCGGCAATTGAGCGGTCAGGTCTAAAATATACAGTCGATGCGAATCCTCTGCCTTCCGAAGTATACATCGATCACACCATGTGGGAAAATATTGTACTCAATCTCATCTCCAATGCTTTCAAATATACAACTAAAGGGGAAATAAAAGTAGCACTGCGGCAAGAAGAAACAGAAGTTGTTCTCACCATTTCTGATACAGGAACTGGAATCTCAGAAACTGAACTTCCTAAAATTTTTCAGCGTTTTTACCGTGTTAAAGATTTAGAAGGAAGAGCATTTGAAGGTACTGGTATCGGACTTGCCTTGGTTAAAGAACTTATAAAACTTCATGGAGGTATGATCGATGTCAGTAGTACGGTAGGCAAGGGATCGATCTTTACAGTAAAAATACCGCTGGGTTTTAATCATTTACCTGAAGATCAAATTTCTAAAACCAAGCTTAACCAACGCATCGAAACTTTAGCAAAACCTAGAATAACAAACAGAGCAAAAGCTTTCGTTCAAGAAGCGCTGCGTTGGTTACCGGAGGGTGCTAATCTAAGCGCGTCTCCAGGAGTCTCAGGACAAGCGGATCTTTCACTTCTCCAGAGAAATCAACCTTCGACCTCTTCTGACGCTAGCGGCAACGATTCATTGACCACAAAAATAAAAAAGAAAAGAATTCTTCTGGCGGATGACAACGTCGATATGACGATTTACCTTAAAAAACTTTTAGAAAAAAATTATGAACTAATCTTTGTTACCAACGGCAAGCTGGCTCTTGAAGCAATTCGGTCCGAGAGACCTGATTTAGTAGTATCTGATATTATGATGCCCGTGATGGACGGCTACGGCTTATTAAAAGAAATAAAAAACAATAAAGCCACAGTAAATATCCCGGTCATATTTCTCACCGCTCGTGCAGGAGAAGAATCAAGAATTGAAGGTTGGGAGACGGGCGCAGAT
>JBDSKY010000343.1:0-8156 GCA_039916675.1 Bdellovibrionia bacterium | reverse complement strand
CAATCACGCAATGACCTTGAGCAATCACGCAATGACCTTGAAGAATCTCGAAATGATCTCGATATAGACAAAGACCTTGCATTCGAAGCCCTTCGAGAAAGCGAACACAAGTTTAGAAATATTTTTGATTCCAATATGATTGGAATGGCTTTTTCAACCGAAGAAGGCGTCATTGTAGAAGCAAATGATCTATTTTTAAAGATAGTAGGCTTCACACGTGAAGATCTTGAATCCGGCAGTATGAACTGGCCTCAATTAACTCCCGAAGAATTCCGCCAGGCCCGACCCCATGCTCTCGAAGAAATTAGTAAAACTGGTGTCTGCACCCCCTTTGAAAAAGAGTACCTTAAAAAAGACGGTTCCCGGGTACCGGTCATCGTAGGTGTCTCTTTTTTACATACGAAGGCCCACCCCCTCTATATTACCTACGTTCTAAATATCAGCGAGAAAAGAAAAGTTGAAAAAGAACGCGCGATACTCATGGCTAAAGAGCAAGTCGCGCTCGAGTCATCCCGCCTCAAATCTGAATTTCTCGCCAATATGAGCCATGAGGTCCGAACACCCATGAATGGGATGATCGGCATGACAGATCTCCTTTTAGAAACTGAACAGACACCCGAGCAGCGTGAACTGACGAAGGTCATAGCGAATTCTTGTCAAACTCTCCTGGTTATCATCAACGACATTTTGGATTTCTCAAAGATAGAGGCCGGTAAGATACAATTGGAATCCGTTGACTTTGACCTTACTAGTCACACGACGGATATCACCAAATCATTCCAATATTCCGCAGAAAAAAAGGGCCTTTATTTTAAAACTGAATTCCCAACGCTTCCTTACCAAATTCACGGAGATTTCGGGAAGCTGGGTCAAGTCCTTTCAAACCTTATCAACAACGCAATTAAGTTTACCAAACAAGGCGGCGTTACGGCTAAGATTGAAGTTGTAAAAGAAGATAACGAGAACGTGACTCTTGCTTTCAGCGTAAGTGACACCGGGATAGGAATTTCTTCCGACAACAAATCCTGGTTGTTCCGGCCCTTTACACAAGGAGAAAGATCCACTAGCCGAAGATTTGGCGGCACTGGTCTAGGCTTATCAATTTCAAAATCCATCGTCGAAATCATGGGCGGCAGCATCCAATGTGAAAGTGAAAACACCAAGGGAACGACGTTCCGAGCTGAGATTCCTTTTAAGAAAAGCTCTACCCTCATCTTGGTAGATAATTCGGCCAAGGACCAGAACCCTTCCTCTTCGGCTCAAGAAATTGAAAAACCTGTGGGTCGAGTCCTTGTAGCTGAAGACAATCAAATCAATCAGCATGTCGTTTCCCGAATGCTTCAAAAATTGGGTTGGAAACATCACTTGGTTTCCAATGGCAAAGAAGTGATTCACGCTTTAAATGAATTCCATTTTGATCTAATTTTAATGGACTGCCAAATGCCAGAAATGGACGGGTACGAGGCAACTCGCGT
The DNA here is from genome assembly GCA_039916675.1 of Bdellovibrionia bacterium. Classification (GTDB taxonomy): domain Bacteria; phylum Bdellovibrionota; class UBA1018; order UBA1018; family UBA1018; genus JBDSKY01. The sequence goes on along the minus strand of JBDSKY010000343.1, from coordinate 6,681 downwards.
TGTCCGAACTAGCATTGAGACTATCAGTAACCGTGACATCCCGATTATAGCTTTGACGGCCAATGCAATTCAAGGTGACGAAGAAAAATGCCGGGAGTGTGGCATGAATGATTATCTTTCCAAACCCATCGGAAAAGTCGCACTGGATGCAATGTTAAGGAAATACCTTTCTAAAAAAACAGTTACTAGTGAGACTTAACCTTTCGATTACTCATGTGTTTGAAATAAAGTTCTAAATTTTCCAACTCGATATCAGACACCACTTCCGCAGGAAAAGGAGGCATTATTGCATTCGTCCAATGCCTCACACTCTTGGGATCTCTTACAAAGGTTTTTAATATTCCTTCTTTGAAGTATTCAGTCGGATTCATCGGATTGTTTAAATCTGGTCCGACGTGACTTTCTCCCTGTAGATTCATGGTATGGCAGTTAAAACATACCTGCGTAAATACTTTGAACCCTTTGCGAACGGGACTATTTTCATCCAGGCCAGCCTCTGGAAAAATATTCGGATAACTTTCCTGCATCGATTTTTTCACTTCAAACCCAATCACTTGAAAAGGCCATTCTTCGCTATTAATTTGAGACGCCCCAGGATTTGACCAAACTACATAAAAGGGGCCGGGAGTCTGATCACCAGGCTTGTCGGGCATCTTGGGCCATTTCGTTTCAGGTTCTATAGCGAGATAGGCTATTGATTTGTCCGGCGACGAATTCAAAAGCCTTTCCATAGAAATTGCTGACGAGAACCCGTCCAAACATCGGTATAGTATGGTTCCCTCTTTGGTTGGAGAAACCTTGAGTCCTTCAAAAAGAGAATGAATAGGTACTGCTTGATAGGTCATTTTTTTTCCTTCGTAAGCAGGATCCTTTTCAACTACCAATGTCGTTAAATTTTTTTTGATCAAGAATCCTGAAGCCGTCGGCCTATTTTTCGAAAGGAGATCAGATCTTTTAAACTTGATTGTTTTTTCAGAAGTTTTAATTGTGATTACAGGTTCGGATTTTTGCTCTTTTGACCAACACTCTGGGTTAAAAACAGAACCGCTCAAAGTCAAACCAGTCATTAATAGAAAAAATCGCGCAAAGCTTCGCATAGGAATTACGATACGAGATTTTGTCGTACATGTAAATGTTGGGAGGGACTAATTTGAATCCCTCCCGGCCCCCAAAAAAGGCATCTTCGATCTCCATCCGCACAAGGTTGCATCTTAGCAGATAATGTGCCATCAAGTTCGGTTTCAGCCCCTTAAAAATTTTGGAGAACTCTGTGAAAAATACCACAATAAATAAGACTTTTTTTCTTCTGGCAGCCGTTTATTGTGCGCTCATCTCTCGAGTAGCTTCGTCTGATGTTCGCAAATTAACTTGTTCTGCAAGCTCAGGAGAATCAATCCCCATTTATTACTATGGAAATGGATGCCCAGCGGAAACCGCCTCTGCTACTTTGAACATCCAAACTTCTGATGAGGAACCCACCTCAGAATCAAATTTTCACCAAGATCCAACTACGACTTCAATCTTGTGAATTAGTTTAAATGCTTCGAAGATACCCACCATCACAAGCGATAGCCTGCCCAGTAACATAGCCTGCCTTATCGGAAAGCAAAAAAGCAGATAACGCGGCTAGCTCTTCGACCTCTCCCAGTCGCCTTGCGGGAATCAGGGGGGTCATGGTTTCTTCTTTTAATCCTAATTCACGAAGTCTTTCAGTTCTCGTAAACCCCGGCAAAACGGCGTTGATGGATATTCCAAATCCAGCAATCTCATTGCTTAGGCTCTTAGTTAAGCCCAGAAGTCCCGCTCTCAAGCCGTTTGAGATCGTCAGATGAGGCATGGCCTCTTGCGCTGCAACGGAAGTCACCAATAAGATTCTTCCCCAACGTTGGCTTTTCATTCCTGGAAGAACGGCTTGGATCGAATCGACCGTACTCATCCACAAATCTTGAAAGCCCAATTCCCACTGCGCTGTAGTAATTTCAGTAAAGTCGCCCTTTGGAGGTCCGCCAGTATTGATGACCAGAATATCCACATTTCCCAATTTATCTTGAACAGTTTTAACCAAAGCTAAGGCAGAACCTTTTTTACTTAAGTCACAAGGAACCGAAAGAGCAGCCCCAAGCTTGGATGCAGCTGCAGTCAATCGCTCCTCATTACGGGCACATATAGCGACCTTTGCTCCCTCTTCAATCAGTGATTGCGCAATCCCATAACCAATTCCCGTCGAAGCTCCCATCACCAACGCATTTTTACCTTTAATTTTTAGATCCATAAATCATCTTCTCAACTTTCTATTCCGACTAACTGGCTAACCCTGAAAATCCGCCATAACGGGGGCCAACTTATTCTGTATCAAAGACTTTGCTCTCGTCAAACTTACATCTTCAGGCCTGATGATGTTTGCGCAGCTCCTCTAGAATTTCATTTTGAATCAATCCAACGCGGTATGCCTGACTGTAAGGAAACCGACTGAAGGAAACTAGAGAATATCTCGACACGTACAGTCCTGGAAATTCGTTCTGCAAAATTTTTTCCACGTTCTTAATCATTAAAAACCGTGGATCTCCAACTTTGTCTCTCATCTCAACAAAGTTCTCCACTGCCATGTCTGCAATTTTATCGGAATCTTGCTTTCGAGTTTTAGAAAATTCCGCGAATACTTTTGTCCAGTCTTTCTCTGCCGCCAAAAGCTTGTCTAAAATCGTGCAATCCTCAAACCCACAATTCATACCTTGCCCAAAAAATGGGACAATCGCATGTGCTGCATCCCCTATCAGGAGCACCTTGTCTTCTATGTTCCAAGGCTGACATTTAATCGTAACCATTTTGCCAGTGGGATTCGAAAAAAAACTTTTCTCAAGATCTGGAATGAGGGGCCGAATATCCTTAAATTGAGTTGCAAAAAAGTTTTCCACCGCCGGAAGAGTTCCTAAGGATTCAAAACTTTGCGGCCCCGCAAAAGGCATAAATAGAGTGCAAGTAAAGCTGCCATCTAGATTAGGAAGTGCAATTAGCATGTAGTTGCCACGCGGCCAAATATGAAGAGACTTACCATCCAGTAAAAAACTCTGGCCGGGACCTGGCGGGATGGTAATTTCCTTGTATCCATACTCCAGCGTTTCTTCTGTGCAGTAACCTGGGGTTTGGGTGATTTGATTTCGAATGACGGACGATGAACCATCCGCAGCAATAACGGCAGAATGCTCAATTGCGCTTTCTTCTTGAGTGATTTTATCAAAGACAGAAATTGTACGTAGGTCAGGCCCCAGACCCAAGACCTTCTTTTGAAAATGGAATCGTACTCGGCCCGTCTCCTCGGCCGCCGTAAGTAAAACTCGATTCAGTCCTGAACGAGAAATGGAGTAAATACATTCAGAGTCCGACAACCCATAACTCTGAAACGTAATTTCCCCAGTTACGGAATGGATCATCCGACCTCGCATTGGAATAGCGAGCTTTAATATTTGTTCCTCTAATCCTATTTCGCGCAGAGCATAAAGGCCCCTCACGGAAACGGCAAGATTGATGGACCGTCCTGAACCTGCTTGTTCAGATCTGATATCGGGCCGATATTCATAAATATCAGACTCAATCCCTCGTCGGGCCAAATAAATTGAAAGGAGAGAGCCCACGAGTCCTCCCCCAGCAATAGCTACGGAATCAACAGACTTAAGCGGGGTTTTTTGCATCATGATCTAATACCTGAAATAATCGATAGACATCCGAATAACGATTGTAAAGGGCGGTGGGTGCAACTCGTACTATATTGGGTTCGCGGAAATCACAGATTATTCCACACTTTTGCAGTCTCTGCTGAAGTGCCTTAGCCTGAGTTTGTACACGCAAAGATAACTGAGAGGCACGCTGCAAAGGATCACGGGGAGTTACTAGGTTGCAATACCCCGACGGCAGTTGACTTAGCAGATATTCCAAATAACCTGTAAGCTGGTCACTTTTACTTCTGATTTGGGACATACCCACTTCGTCAAAAATTTCCATCGACGCGCGAAGGGAGGCCATTTGAAATATGGGTGGATTCGAAAGCTGCCATCCTTCAGCCCCAGGAATAGGGTCAAACTCAGGTTTCATTTGAAACCGCGTTTCCTTATTCTGTCCCCACCAACCTGAAAACCTAGGGAGCTGCGAATTCTTAGAGTGCCGCTCATGAACAAAACATCCTGCCAAAGCTCCAGGGCCAGCATTAAGGTACTTGTAGCTACACCAAACGGCAAAATCAGGTCCATCCCGATGAAGCTCTAATTTAAGATTGCCTACTCCGTGCGCCAAATCAAAACCGACCTGACATCCTTGTGCATGCCCAGCTTTTGTAATGGATGGGATATCAAATGCCTGCCCAGTCAGATATTGAGTGTTCCCCAGTAGGATAAGCGCAATAGAAGAGCCTTGTTCCTCTATAACCTTCATGATGTCTTCATGGCGAAGAACATCCTCTCCTTCACGGGGTTTCAATTCGATCAACGATTGCTTTGGATCAAACCCATGAAACCTAATTTGCGAGGCGACTCCGTACTGATCAGAAGGAAAAGCTCCCGCTTCTATCAATATTTTATGACGACTGGCGGTAGGACGATAAAAAGTCACCATCATCAAATGGAGATTAACCGTCAAGGTATTCATGACTACAACTTCGATCGGCTTGGCACCAACTAACCGGGCCGTCTGTTCAGTCAATGTCTCATGATAAGAAAGCCAAGGAGTACGAGCATGAAAATGACCTTCAACGCCGAGTTTCGCCCAATCTTCGATTTCCTGTTCGACGTAGAGTTTTACTTTTTTTGGCTGAAGCCCGAGGGAATTCCCTGTAAAATAAATCGACTCTTGCCCTTCCTGCAAATGAGGAATTGAGAATAACTCTCGGTAAGATTTCAAAGGATCGCGTCTATCCATTTCCTGGGCAAATTCTTCAGTAGTATTTAATTTAAGATCGAGCATTACAATTACCTTTACTCATTTATGTTCAAACCTAACCATCTTAAGGCGTTTCCACTCAGAAGCTGATTCTCTAAATCGGAAGACAGGCCAAGGGACTCAATCAAGGCTCCAGGTTTTTCCTCACCCAAAGGGAAAGGATAGTCGCTGCCAAGAGCAACACTCCTATCACCGAAAGTATCCAAAATAAATTGCAGTGTCTTACGATCATGAACTAAAGAATCCACATAAAACTTACCTAGGTAGTCACTGGGCTTACAAACCTGATTTACCGCACATAAATCGGGACGAACCTGAAAGCCATGATCGATCCGACCCAGCGTCCCCGGAAACGCTCCTCCCCCGTGAGCAAACGCCACTCTAAGCTGAGGGAGTCGATCGAAAATTCCTCCAAAAATCATAGAACATATGGCCAAAGAAACTTCTGCAGGCATTCCCACCAGCCAAGGCAGCCAATATTTCTGCATCCGACTCTCACCCATCATGTCCCATGGATGGACGAAAATGCTGGCACCCAGATCTGCAGCCTCTTGGAAAATGGGAAATAACTGAGGGTCATCCAAGTTCCAGTCATTAACATGGGAACCAATCTGCACACCTTTTAAGCCAAGCTCTCTTACACATCTCCCTAATTCTTTCACGGCTAATTCCGGAGCCTGCATGGGTAAAGTACCCAAACCCACATATCGAGTGGGATGCTGAGCTACCACTGTAGCCACGTGGTCATTTAAAAACTGCGACACTTCAAGACCATCAGCGGGCTTAGCCCAGTAACTGAACATGACCGGGACGGTGGAAAGTACCTGCAGATCCACCCCGAAATTATCACATTCCCGATTACGAACGACCGGGTCCCAGCAATTGCTCTCGATCTCGCGAAAAAATTTGCCATCCGCTTTTATCATGCGGGCCCGACAAGGCATGTGATGCTCTAAGCTGATAAAATCGCCGTAGCCGAACTTTTGCCGAAATTTAGGCCAATCCGGCGGCAATATATGAGTATGAATATCAATTTTTTTCAGCACGGGTTCCACACTTTTTACAAACGCAATTCTGATCACTTCCATAGAACCGATCGAACACTGGAGGAAGCTGTTCCACAATATGAGTAAGATGGAAGGTCTCTTCATAAAGCTTGTGGCCACATTTATCACAAAACCACATGAAGCCATCTATCTCGTGCGGCAGTCTCTTGCGCTCTATCACCAGGCCAATGGTTCCGTGAGATCGTTGGGGAGAATGTGGCACTTTTGGAGGTAGAAGAAATATATCCCCTTCACCGATTTCGATATTTTCAAATTGATCATTATCGAAGACACGAAGTACCATTTTGCCTTCTATCTGATAGAAAAACTCTTCCCCTTCATTCACATGAAAATCACCGCGGGAATTAGGGCCTCCTACTACGGTTACGAGAAACTCTCGATCTTCCCAAACTTGAATATTACCTACAGGAGGCTTCAAAGAACTTTTATGATCTTCGATCCATTTTTTAAAATTCAAAGGAACAAGTCGAGAACGGGTTTCAGTGGCTGTTTTCATTTTTCAATTCCATCAACTGTCTTTCTTAATATTCTGTCCAGATTTGATTATAAATTTTGAAGTCCTTCTCCATATGGGTCAGAAAAACTGTTACGTCCACTAACTCTTCCCAACTCGAACCCGCTTCGTCCAGTATAAATTTTATATTTTTGAATACCACGTGGCACTGAATCTCAAGATCGTAGGAGA
>JBDSKY010000342.1:0-3331 GCA_039916675.1 Bdellovibrionia bacterium | reverse complement strand
ACTGAGGTAGATTGAATAATCAGAACCATTACCGCATTTTCCGCCGGGAATTTTAACCTTCTCCCAGGTGCGAGCTTCTGAAGCTTTTGAAGCAAGAAGGGCAACCATACAGAATCCAAGGGCTAGTATTCGGAGCGAAAGTTTTTTCATTTTATCCCATCTCAACTTTGAAATAATGAACCTTTTATATTAAAGAGGCGATATCAGGCAATAACGCATTGGGTCAACCTCAAAGAGTATCAATTAAATAAGTTAATAGAGACCAGGCATTGAAGTATTTTTAAATAAATATCTATTTAAAATACATCCAATCTGATAGATACACACAGGAAAGGGTTAAAAGAACATGAAACTGGCATTATTCTATTTATTTTTCGTTCTGTTCACATTTGAAAGCTCAACATTTGCAAACCAGGCTGATGATTCCTCATTTGACCTTCAAATGGAGGACATCGAACAAATAGGTATTACTTATCCTAATATTGGCGACCTCCCTGAGGAGCTTCTCATTAATATTGCAGAAAGACTAGATGCTCAAGGCCTAGTGAGGCTATCAAGAACAAATAAAGAATTCCTAGCATTCATGATGCGCAATAAATTTTACTTCGAGGAATTAGAGACGCTCATCCTTCTATCTGATCGAATTGCCGTCGAACAAAATCCAGCTGAATTCCTAAAGTTTTCTGAAGCTTTCACACGAAGGTTGTATCGTGTCCGAACAGATCGAAATCTAAACCTTTCCTTTGAAAGATTTAATTATCTTACTGAGCCACTCATTTTGAAAAACGACAAGATCACGTTAAATAGAATTGCCGACTTCGTTAAAACTCCAAAAAACAATTCAAAAAAATATATTTCAGATTTCCTCATTTTGCTGGGAAGAATTCGAAAAGACAGTCTTAGCCACAAGAACAAAAATGTTCTTAATACATTAATTAGTGAAATCTTAAAAAAGGAAATGGATAGATTATCCATCGATCCATATCAAAACCCCTTGACCTATCACCTTGATTACAATTACAGAATGTTTCCGTAGTAATATACTAGGAAGTTTGTAAACTCTTAATCGCTAATTCAAACATCTTCTGACGATCAATGGGCTTCCCGAGTACTTTGTATGCCCCTTGACGAATCACTTCTTCCTTGTCGATATCAGCATATCCTGTAATTAAGATAACAATAGGAATTTGAGGATGACATTTTTTCAAATTTTCGAGGAGCTGAACACCAGTGCAGTTGGGCATCTGAATATCTGAGAGCACAAGATCTATGTGATTTGCCTCAATGATTTTAAAAGCTTCATTACCGTCGGCAGCTTCGAAAGTGATACATCCCTTATTGCGGAAATCCTTGGCAATCACATTCCTTAACATTATTTCGTCGTCTACGATGAGGATTTTTTTCCCCTCTAAACGTGGATCAATGGCCATTTTAAGCCGCCTTCATTTCTGTTTGTCCCGATTGTTTAAAGGGAAGCTTCATCACAAATCGGGTATTGTGTGATGTCCCATCAAGATAGAGTTTTCCCCCATGGCTTTGGACGATGGCTTTGCTAATGCTAAGGCCAAGCCCAGTGCCTTTACCAACTTCCTTAGTGGTAAAAAACGGCTGCATGAGCTTTTCAGCAATTTGGGGAGCAATTCCGGTACCGCTATCGACAGAAGCAATTTCAATATGAGTCTCCATATTCAATACTTCCAAACGCACCCATTTTTCCGGAAGCTCGCATACGGCATCAAAGGAATTATTGAGCAGATTCTAAATTACCTGGGAGATTTCAACTGGGCGACATTCAATTTCAAGGGGTTTATCTTTTGGATTTTGCACTTTAAGTTCAAATTCAATCCCGTGTTTTCTGAAACGCTCCCTGCAAAATCCTAAGGTGTCTTCTATAATACTAAGCACAGGAACTTTTTGAGTAGGATCCTTCTGACCTTCTCGAGCAAAAGAGCGAAGGCCATTTATAATCTTTGAAACCCTCACAACGGTTTCTTTGATAGTATTAAGGGTTTCTAAAATCGCGGTTTGATTGAGCTCGCCCTCTTGAATCGACTCTTCGAGCATTTCTACTTCCATCATGATAATAGCCATGGGATTATTAACTTCATGAGCCACGCCGCCTGCCATCTCACCTAGAGAAGCAAGCTTTGATGAACTTATCATGAGTGCCTGGCTTTTTTTAGCCTTCGCGGCATCTCGATCGCGCAAACGGAAAGCTAAGAGTGTCAACATTGAGGTCGTTAAAAAGAAAATAAAATTTGAGTAAAAAAAACTAATATTGAGACCTTCGACTGAGGGGCGAACAACTAAATAGAGTAGGCTTGTTGATGCAATAATAAATACAGTTTCGCGAACTTGAAGAACGAAACCGCAAATAAGGGCATTCAAAGCAAGCCAGCACATAGCTGCGCCAATCATTTCACTATTCGGACGGGCTAAAACGGCGTAACCTATCCCGCCGATATTTCCAAAGGTCAGAAAGTAACAAGCAAGTCTTATCAACGGAACCCGGCTTAATAGGTAAGAAAAAAAGGTAAATCCTAAGCCACCCAAAAGGGACTGCACCGCTGTTTCCCTACTAGAACTCTCAAAGTGGATAAAATTAATAATCAGTAGAATTGCCAGAGCGAAGGAATAAAAAAGCAAAAGAGAGGCAAGAAGCTCTGCTCTGGGCAAATTCTCCTTCGATTGCTCACGGAATGGTTTAACCAGAACTTTATGAAATACTTCCCATTTCACAGATCCCATATTTACATTGTTCGGAAACTTTTCCAATAAACTTCACGAATTTCTTGAATAATACTGAATAGTTTGAGGAATTTTTACTAATACTGGTAAATTTAAGACTTTGATTGAAAAGATCGCTATAAGGACAGCTATAACTATGACTCGAAAGAATAAGCCGTCCGCTCGAACTCTCAATTCTCGTCACCTAGGGATAATTACCCGTCCTGTAAAAACGGGGCTCCATCCTCGCAATCTCCACCGTGAGCGTTACGACTTCAAACTCCTGTGTAAAAGCTCCCCTGAACTCGAGCAATATGTTTCCCTTAATGATTACAAGGACGAATCTATCGATTTCGCCAATCCGGAGGCAGTCAAAGCGTTAAATAGGGCTTTATTGAAAAAATTCTACAATATTTTGCACTGGGATATCCCAAATCAATATCTCTGCCCCCCCATTCCTGGACGAGCCGACTATATCCATCACATCGCAGATCTGCTGGGTTCTTGTAACGGCGGCGTAATCCCGAGAGGTCAGTCAGTCTACATCTTAGATGTCGGTGTGGGTGCTAACTGCGTTTATCCCATCATCGGGCACAGCGAGTAT
>JBDSKY010000341.1:0-7074 GCA_039916675.1 Bdellovibrionia bacterium | reverse complement strand
CTACGAATACCAGATTTAGCTGTTTCCGCACCATAGGTGTAGTAGGACAAATGAGAAGTAAGGAGACTTAACGCCAAAAAAAGAAATTTAAATTTGAACATAATGGCTATATTATAGCACCAGCTTTTAAGCATTAACAAGTTAGGATCGATATGTTTTGTCAGTAAAAGCTTTCGAAATGGTTGATAAATAAGGATTTCCAAGCTCCTGGTTGTCTAGACTGTTGAGTTGAAAACAAAACCATTAACAAAACAGGGGCCTGGAAGAGGTCTTACGCGTCATAGCGCTTCTCCAGGTAAGTTGTTGCTTTTTTTTATTGTTCACGACAAACTATTCAAACACAACACTCAAGATTTTAAGACAATTGCCGCCTGAATTTTTAATATATCGATCCGAAGAGATTGGGAAAAATGAAACCTTTCAATTCCATCAAAATTTCGAAAATAGTTTTAATAATGCTAGCCCACTTTTTATTGGCTCTCAGCTTTTGCTCTGCCGCCGATAAATATTGGATTGATAACGATGCAGGTTTTGACACTGACGATCAGCTAGCAAATATTCTATCTAGCTACTATTTAAAAGATAATATTCTAGGGGTAAGCACCACTCTCTATCATCCCGATGAAAAAGCAAGGATCAATAAATTAACCTTTCACGAACTCGGATTGTCAGTTCCCGTGTATCCAGGTGAGGGACACTATCGAAACAATCATCTAAATGAACATAATGAAACTCTTGAAGAAGAATTTGGACGCTTCCTGGATAAATATCCAGAATGGCCATCCAAACAATTTAAGAATCCAAAAGTAAAAAACCAGGGTCAAGCATATCTGGAAGAATACGGCGATGAATTCGAACGCTTAGTCACTTCTCCGAAGGAATCAGGTGTACAAGCGATTATTGATGCGGCCAGAGCAAGCAGAGGGAAATTGGTTTACATTGCACAAGGTCCGTTGACTAATCTTGCAAAAGCCCTAAAACTAGCACCAGACATAGCAAAAATGTTCAAGCGAGTTGTGGTAATGGGGGGCTGGAGAGAAGATCGGTTAGGGTATAACTCCATAATAGACTACCAATCGACAAAAGAAGTATTTGACATCATCTTGAAAGAAAAAGTGCCTCCCATCATCCTTGTAAACTCAGACTCCTTGGCCGACAAGCAACTTGACCTCTCTATGGAGGAAATTGATCGACTGACAAATGCAGCGAGAAAATCAAAAATAGGCAATGCGATCTTGAAAGACATGAAAAATTGGCGAGGAATATTCGAAAAAGCGAAAACGATGAGTGGCGTTGCTCTAGCAGATCCATTGGCCGTTTTCATTGGCAGATTTCCTGATCACCCGCTATTGTCCTATCGATGCCACCAAATGATTTTCAACTCTAAACCCACGCACGATGGTGCAGGTAGACCCTATTTACCGGGTGAAGGTATCACAATGCTGAATCATGCCAACTTGACATCCGTCCTGCTACAGAGGGAGGAAGTTAAAATGAATCAAGCAAGTTCAAGAACTTCTTGCCCTCCTGGAGCCATTAAGGTTCTTGATAAGATAAAGAGCGAGTCCGGCGGTCGGGTCCCTCTCAGAGAAAAACTAGTAAAAGATATGATTAAGGGATTAGATAAAATCTCTGCAAAGGGTTTTGTTAACCACATCGGTAATACCTTTAATAGGATCGTGAAGAATCAATAGCAAGATCGGGCTAACAGACTGCACAACCCAGTGCATTGTGCCGAACGGTTTTATTCACCTGTGCTTGCATACGGATTGCAAAGACGTTTGTGGAGAGGAGAGCCCGTCAATGGTCGCAAATAACAAAGAGGTGGTGAATCGGTTCATTGAGCTTGCGTTCGTAAAAAATGACTTGGAGAACGCATCAAAGCTGTTGGCAGACGAGTATTGGTTACATGATCCCTCGCGCCCTAATGGTATTACTGTCGGAATAGAGGCTTGGAAGTCCTCGCAATTGATGTACCTTGGAGCAATACCCGACCGGCGCTGGAGCATTCAAAGGCAGTTTCAAGATGGAGATTGTGTGATAACGCAATGGACGATTGAAGGGACGCAAAAGGGTGATTTACCTGGCATTCGCGCAACAAAACGTCCATTTAAGGTGGAGGGAATTGTCATCAGCCGTGTGAAAAAAGAGAGGATCACCGAGCAATGGCAAATCTGGGACACGCAGGGTTTTCTGGAACAAATAAATGCCGAGGCTCAGCCCAGGCTAAAGGCGAGCTAGTATGGTACGCCGAATATTCGAAAATTCTTCAAAGTACACAGCGGACCGCAAGGTCATAATCTCTCGCGACCGATTGCCTTGCGACACCGTGAGTCCCATGGAAATAATGATATTCAGTTGAAGAATTGCTGTCCTCCGTAGACGACCAGAATTCGTTCCCGTTAAGATGGGGCAAGAACTCTGGAATATATCCAAAGCTAGTGTGTCCTCCCAAGTACCCTGTCAAATTATCCCAATCCTCCTGCGTGGGCAGGCGAGTTCCGATCAACTTGCAATAATCATTAGCCTCTTTCCATTTCATCTTATGAATACCGCCAGGGGACGATGAATCTTGAAGAGCATTGCTCCAAACCAGACCGTGTGGGTCAATCCAAGCTTTTTCAAAATTCCGCTGAAACTCTTTTTGTGCCCTTTCGTCCAGAACATTTTTCTTATTCTGGTGAAGAAGCTCCTCCCACTTTTCCGGGTTTTTAGACAGGCGTGTGAAAGTCACATTGGGTCTGCCCTTCACATGGGGCGGATCTCCCCAGGGATAGTCATTGTTGGCCAACATGCTTGCCATGTTTTTTTGGGAAAAATGATCATTCTGAGGAATCTGACTAGAAAGTTTTTTTCCCATTGGATAAAGTAAAGGGTCCTTCATTGCCAGGATCGCACCGATTGAAAGAACCTTGTCATCTTCAGAACTCAACGGAAGCCCATAAACCATAGCGGGCTTAAAAAGCCCTGTAAATACCAAGTCCTCTGCAAACCAGTTCAATACAAGAGGAGAGACCGTGTGCTCCTGGGATTTTTCTTTGGCCCTAAACTTTGCTAATTTCGCCTGAAAAGTAGCAAAATCCCCCGCGAAAATCTCCTTCCAGCTCGCGCCCTCTCGATTCACATTTTCGATACGAAAATGTCCTTCCATAAAATGCCAAACAAAACTAGGAGTATCGTTGATGCTGAATTCTATCATTCCAAACTTTTCACTATTGATGCTCTTTTTTGGGTCCTCGTCTCCGCCTTCTTTGAGTTTCCAATCCAGAACAAATCCGTCTCGCGAGAGTCCTTTACAAAGCGCGTCCAACCGATCAGCACGGCTCAACTGCTTAGAGTTTGGTTGAATTGCAGCACCATTTTTTTGATCAGTCCCCTGCTTGCCACGAAAAAGAAGGTGCTCCAAAACTGACATCATGTTGTCAATTCCCCCTCCAGCGCTGCTGATTTCACAAGCGGGTGCCGCCGACGGCTTATTGTACACGACTCCTTCATGTTTTGAGGCTACCGTTTCGCTCCATTCATCTCTCGCCACCTGGCTCACAGAAACGGCTGGATCCGAGTGTTTTCTATAAAAGGACACCAAATTGGGATTGATTTGAAGCTGCGGATTCGCCTTCTCTAACTCTTCCAAAATCCGAGAGTCAAATTTCCCTTTTTCACGATCGAAGAGAGTAATATTCACAAAATTTCTGAGGCTTGTTTCTCCGCAATCAGGATAGGCAGTCTCGAGTAAGCTCGAGTGACTAGCTTGTCCATAAGTCAAAATCGGCGGAAGTGATTTATCCGCCAGTTTTTCCTGCTCCACAAAAAAGGCTAATAATTCAGGATGAACTAAGAGGTTTTTCACTTCTCGAGCCGAATTTTCCCGAAAAATCCCCGGCTCATAATCCTCCGCCACGTATTTTTGGGCCAAAAATTGTTTCTGTGCCAGATGCGTCTCTAAAAATTTCGGATCCTTCAAAAAGGGAGGCGTTTGGTGGTTACCCTCGGACATTCCTTTTAAAAGGGCGATAAAATCTTGCTTCTCATTTCCTTTTTTCCAGAAATAAGCCATGAGCACCAACTCAGGCAAATTTGAAATAAGGGAACCTCCGTCTATCCGTGATTCTTTTAGAGCGTCGACCAGTAGGTTGGCAAACTCCTCAAAATCAATTTCTTTGCCCACGCCCTTCCTTGATGCACTGGGAGTAGCAGAAGATTTTGAAGTACCAGTCGAACTGGCCATACCTGGATTTAACGCTTTTTGAACATTCTGAATCGAAATCAATTGGGCCTGGAGCTTACTTTTCTCGACTTCATAGCAGTCCCCACAACCCACGCCCGAAGAAGATTTCTTTTTTTCCTGGCGATTCAATTCCCTGAGCCGGCGTTTAGCAGAAGTCCTCTGTCCTTCATAATAACTTAAGGGGTTCAAATTCTCGAAAAGGGTCTTCTTCATTTCAAGCTTCAGCGCCTTCACTTTTTCAGGATCATCCAAATCCGAATTAGGCACCTGAGCCATTTGAATAATCAGGTTTCCGATCAATTTGGGTTTCATTTTAGAAATGGGATCTGAGTCCAATTGATTGGCAACAAAATTGGCTCCGTCTTGGGATGGAAAAAGTCTCTGGATGAACTCAGATGTTTTATCCTGAGGGCAATCTCTATTCTTCACCAAGAGTTCATGAAGCCGAGTTGATTTATCGAGACAACCGAAGCCCTCTTTTTTAGGCCCATAGTTTCCATAGAATCTCAGATTCTCAAGGGACCTGGTCCCAAGTAGAGCTAGCCCATAGATCGGGGAGAGATTTTGATATTTAGGATGAATCAGATCATGCACACCCTTCATATCCTGAAAATTGATTTCAGCCCAGGAAAGAGGACACTTCAAAAAAAGTAGAAAAATTGCTAAACCACGAAGCCTGTTTCGTCTCAAAATGGGATTCATGGCTAATTGTAGCGTGAAAAACTCGGTAAGACGAAAACTCTTTTTTTTGAGTGGATTTTTTTATCAGATAAGTTCGTTTGCTGTAGTAAGTGGTAGAGCCTTTTTCCCTTGGGAAGAACATTCTGCAGCTATTCCTTCACTCGGCACCTCTGGAATACCTCCCTTAATGCCGAGTTGGGAGAATCGGAGTGTGGGTACAGAAAGTATGGGCATGGGTGGTATTCAAACAAGCGAGAATAGGGGTATGCGGCCTGGCGTTACCCTGGCGTCTCTAGACTTTGATGAAATCTTCGGTATGGGCACAGGCAGGAGGACGAATGACGTACGGCGCTCATTTGACGAAGCCACGCCACCGCATGCTCCTGCTATCCCAGCATCCGCCCATAGAGTACTCTCTACTCCAATACCTCCGCTACCTGAGCTCGAAGAATTTCATCAGCGGAACAAGAGTATCCTCCAACGGCGATTAGCCCAAAATTATGTTTCGTCGGGAGAACTGCACTTGAAGAGAGACTACGAAGCTGCACAAGCAGTTCTAAATGAGGTAAAAAGGCGCCCCCATCAGAAAGGCCAATATAAAATAAATTACGATTTTATTGCCGAGGATCCTTTTTTACACTTTCACTCGACAGATATCCACCACCTCTATCCAAACCCCATCAACGACCAGGAATGGATGGAGCTGAGAACTGCTCTGATAAACTATCCTGAAGTGGCCGCACTCGGCCAGAGTTTGAACAATGTATTTAAACATGGAGATTTTGACTCCTATGATAGCGACCAAACAAAGAAAACAAAGCAATCTATTCGGAAGAGGATGAAGAGACTTTATGAAAGCGCCAAGGAAAAAGAAACTGCCGGTCATCCCGGCTTGGGAGCAGGATCTCCAGTTGCGGATTTAACTCTACGCCTTTACGGAAACCTCGATCGCTGCATCGATGGCTTACAAAGTGGGCTCAGTGAGCTAGAAAAAGAACACTTTTCAGAAGGAGAACCCCAAAGCGCCGGAGATTTTATTAGTCGTGTCTTCACAGATTATAAGATGGACTTTATTACCAAACACGGAGATTTAGGCCCAAACGCCAGTGAGTTTCAAACTACTGCGCCACAAGTGCTACGGCAGCGGATGCTCTACTCATTAGGACTACGGGCTAGTGAAGCTGAAATTCGTTACTTAAATCTCGGATCCCCCCATCTACCAGAATTGAAACCGGGACGGGTGATGGCGCGATTTCTTGCAGGCGAAAAAACTCATATAGCAGGAAGTGATCTACTAGGGAGTCGACCAGTAACTTTTGAACCTTTTAATTTAGATCATATGATTAAGCTTCTGCATGAATCCGAAGCCCGAGGGTTCTCTAACCGCGCCCGACCCTACACTGGAAAACCAGGGATTAAATTAACTCAGAAACAAATTACGAAAATTGCCTTGGCAGACCCTGTTTTGGACGAAGCATACAGAGCTGCTGTCGATGGAGAGCCGAACGAGTATTTTGCACAAGAGTCCCAAGGTGCATTTGCAGGATTTATCCATTTTAAAGATAATGCTTGGCTCCATCTTTTGGAAAAAAACGGTTACATCAAACGGTGAGGCGAACTCAATCTCCAAGATCGGAAGTAATAGGTTTTCAATATTTAGCGTTGGGTGTTGATATTTTATTTCCTCTCCGGAACAAAAATTGTTAGATTTTAAGTATATGAAAATCGATATAAAATATGCCTCTGGATTTATTTTTATTTTTACTTTAGTTGCTTTGTTTTCTGAACAACAAAGTTGGTCTGGTGTACATGAAAAAGAAAAGAAGGTAAGAAAAAAGCCATATGAGCAACAACAGACTCATAATCGGCAACGCAGGCATGCTATGATTCCTGGTAATCAGACCTCGAAAAATATACAAGAGGCTGATCTAAATCATAAGTTAGGTGGAATGAATTTAACTTCACCAAGTCTACCACCCAAGTAAACTTTGTGATTTCCGAAAACGCCGACCTATTACTTAATATTTGAACAGTGATGAATTTAGTTTAGTATTAAAAAATGCAAAGTGTGAATATAGTTAGAGTTGTATTTGTATTTGGGTTGTTGGGTTCAGGATCTGTCTACAGTTTTTGCGGGCAACCGGGAGCAGACAATTCGAGCAATT
>JBDSKY010000340.1:0-6044 GCA_039916675.1 Bdellovibrionia bacterium | reverse complement strand
CGATGATGCAATCGTTAATTACATCAAAAGAAAATACTCACTCCTCATTGGTGAACGCACCGCTGAGCAAATTAAACTTTCCATTGGGTGCGCCTACCCATTTGAAGAAGAAAAAACATACGAAGTCAAAGGGAGAGACCTCATTAGCGGCGCCCCTAAAACTATTGAAGTCAATTCAGAAGAAATCCGGGATGCTCTTGCAGAACCCGTGTCGGCAGTAGTCGATACGATTAAAACTGCGCTCGAAAGAACTCCTCCTGAATTGGCAGCTGATATCGTAGACAATGGGATCATCTTGGCGGGGGGAGGAGCACTACTCGCTAATTTGGACATCCTTATCAAGGAAAAGACCGGCTTACCGGTTGCTTTGGCAGAGGATCCTCTGACATGCGTGGTTCGAGGTTCAGGTAAAGCTCTCCAGGATATGGACCTTCTCAGAAAGGTGACGATTGTCTGAGAATACCGAAAAACCCAGCGATCTCGTATCTGTTACCAATTATCTAGAGATTATAAAATACTTTGATGAAGGTGCCAAAGCTCGAGCCGGTATGTCAGTTTGGACCAATAGCAACGAAGATATTGCTACTTGTAATATAGTCAGTCTTAGCCAAACTGAAAAAATGATTTACACCACCCCGCTCGGTACGGCTGATCCAAAGAAATTTGAGGAGAAGCTAAAAGCAGCTGGTGACAGGTGTTTTTTAAATGTGAAGCTGGAAAGAGCCACATTATTTTTCACTTCGAAACTCCATGCGAGTTCCTTCACCAACATGCAGTTCGTTTTACCGGCCAAAATTTTTAAGGTCCAGCGGAGACAGAAGCAAAGATTTACTATTTTACCAGGATACGTACTCCGAGTGTCATTCCGAGACCCGCTAGATCTAAAAATAGAGCATAAAGAGAAAGTTTATGATGTTAGCTCGGTTGGCCTCTCTTTTTTAGTCAACAATGAAGACGCTTCCGTATTTCAGCCAGGGCAAGTTCTGAAGAATTTAACCTTCACACTCCGGGGCCATGAGTTTAATTGTGCAGCTGAGATTGTTCAATGCAAACCCTTTGTCAATAACGCTGAGAATGTTAACGGGCAAAATCAGAATAAGATCAAGGTAGGGATCAAATTCTTGGAGATTGACGACGCCGCCATTATTGACGGGTATGTTTTTGAAGAAACTCGAAAGTTCTATACCCGATTCATGTAATAAATAAAATATCGAGGATTTACCAGTGGTATACAACCCAAAAGACTATTTTTTTAAGAAAGCCAAAAAAGAAAATTACGTAGCACGCTCTATTTTCAAACTTCAAGAAATTGACGAACGCTTTAAGATTTTCAAGCCAGGTTACAAGGTACTTGATTTGGGTGCTGCACCTGGCTCCTGGTCTCAGTATGCTTCGCAACAGGTCGGTCGCGATGGCCGGGTTTTAGGAGTTGACCTACAACCCATTAAACTCACCATTCCGAATGCTTACTTCTTTGTAGGAGACATCCGCAATCTTACAACTCCCCTGCTCGATGCATTGATTGAAAAAACAGGTATCATTCCTCCCTTTGATGTCGTGATTTCAGATATGGCCCCTAAAACAACCGGAATTAGAGTAACAGACCAAACACGTTCGGTTGAACTCTGCGAAAAAGCGTTGGCCTGTGCCGAACAATTCCTTAAACCTCGGGGTAGTTTTATTTGTAAGTTATTCCACAGTGAGGATTTTGATACTTTTCGGGAATTATTAAGAGCGAGATTTGGAAAAGTAGAAGTCTTACGCCCTAAAAGCACCCGCAAAGAAAGTAAGGAAATTTTCTTTATTGCTCTTCAATATCGCCCCCTACAACCTCCAACTTCACAAACGACAACGTTGAAAGACCCTGAGAGGGCGCCCTAATGTTTATTTATTCAAACCTTGCAATGAGTTTGGACGGCAAAATAGCAACTGCTCAAAGAACGCTTTTTCCACTTGGTACAGCGGAAGACCTTCATCAAATGAAAGTTTTGCGAAAAGGCTGTGACGCACTACTCATGGGAGCCTCTACGCTACGAGTATTTAAAAATCCTTGCCTGATTCCCAATCAGGTAGGGCAACCGATCAATATTTTAGTCAGCTCTAGCTTGGAGAATATTTCACCCAGCTGGAGATTCTTCACTGATTCTGCCATCCAACGAATCCTTTTTGTAGGCCCTAAAACAGAAAAAGCTAAACTGAAGAAGTTTTCTGCCTCTTCGGAGGTAGTGGTCTTAAAAACACAGTCGGCACGCAATCCCATTGCAAAGCAGATAACCCGCTACCTGGAAGCTAAAAAGATCAACCGCCTCTTGGTAGAAGGTGGCGGAGAAATCATGTGGAATTTTGTTAGCCAAGGTTTAATCGACGAATTTCATGTCACGTTAACCCCTAAGATTTTAGGTGGATCTCAATCGCCAACCCTTGTGGATGGGGAAGGTTTTAAACCTGCTAACATCGCCCACCTCACTCTGCGCCAATGTCGTATTGTGGGTGACGAGCTGTATCTAACCTACGGGAAAAAAAACGAGAATAAATAAACTATCTGAAGCGATAGCTTCGGTTATTCGGTGGGCAGGCGGGGCACGGCGAGGATATTTCTTTATGATATATTCCCCAAAGTTTGAGTAGTCCTCTTTTAAAACCAATACTTATAGTTGCGACAATGGAGAGGGCAACCGCAAGCATTAGGATATATTCTACCAAAGCCTGTCCGCTAATGTCCGAGCTAGATTTAAATATGGACTGCTTTATAATCTTTCTCATCATTAACATTGTAGGTTATGATTAGAATTTATGGCAACTCATGATTCCCACCCAAAAAATGACCGCTCAACTCCGGTTTTGAAAATTTTTGCTCCAATATTTGTAATACTATTGCTGGTGGTCGGCGGCCTTTACGGCATTAAAGCGTCTCTTCCACCGACTAACCCCACCTCTGAACTCACCGATGCAAATCGCGAGAGCCGGCTAGCGGCCCTAGATTTGACGCAACTAGATGGAAAATCCGTTAAAATAGCTGACTTAAATGCAAAGATTTTCCTCATAAATTTTTGGGCAACCTGGTGTGAAGCTTGTATTGAAGAAATGCCCTCTATTGTAAAATTACGGGAATCCTTTAAGGACCGTGGTTTCGAAGTATTGGGAATTAATGTAGATGAAAATCCTAAAGCAGTAGTTCCAAAATCAATCCAACAGTTCAAGATGGATTTTCCAGTCTTCATCGACCCCGAAGGGAAATTGTCTGACTTGTTTGACGTACATGCCATTCCCTTAACCGTCGTTCTGCGAAAAAAGGGAGAAATCCTGGCAGTAGTCAGTGGAGGCCGAGATTGGAACTCGGCTGAAGTCAGGGCCAAACTGGAGCGGTGGTTAAACGGATGAGCCCTCGTTCTCTAGCAGCGATCAAGTCCGTTTCGAAGACTTTTGCATTGCCCATCTTCGTGAACAAGGAGAACAAAAATCCAGTAGTACTTGCTTTCGGTTCCATTGCATTTCTTCTCTACATACTTAGCAACCACTTTCACTGGTTTACTCCACAGTTGCTCCCTATGTCCTGGCTGGATAATGCAGTTCCATTTATTCCTCTGACCGTGTGGATCTACATCAGCGAATATCTGTTTTTTGTCGCTGTAGTTTTAACTTGTAAGGACATGATCAATTTAAATAAATATATTTATTCAATCATGGGGCTGCAAACCGTAAGCGTATTGATTTTTACGATCTGGCCCACTACCTATCCAAGAGATTTATTTCCTTTAACTCATGATCTTGACTACCTTACCTATTTCGCTTTCAATACTTTGAGATCAGCCGACACCCCAGCTAGTTGCTGCCCTAGCCTTCACGTGAGCAGTGTCTACCTTTCCTCTTTTATTTTTATTGTGGATCAAAGGGGTAAATTTCCGTTCTTTTTTATCTGGGGCACTCTGATTGCATTATCGACCCTCACTACCAAACAACACTACGCCATCGATGTGGTTACGGGCTTAATTATGGCCGTTATTACTTACTGGATCTTTCATAAACTTATTTCTTATTATCCCGCCAATTTTTCTTTAAGACGGGCGAAAAAACTTCCATAAATTCCTGAAATATCTTCGCTTCTCTTTTCGTCAAAATCCCCAGGCAAAACGGTAATAAATTTCCTCAAACTTGGGAAACGGAAGGATCCAAAAATCTGCATCCAAACCAGGTTCGAGGGTGCCTTTTTTGGCAGATAGTCCGAGTGCTTTAGCGCCGTTATAGGTTACGGCCGCGAAAATTTCTGCCCGAGTCATTCCTAGGTAAAGAGCAGAAATTGTCATGATTGCTGGAAGCGACAAACACACACAAGTCCCTGGATTAAAATCGGTGGCCAATGCAACCGCAGCGCCGGCGTCAAGAAGGGCTCTCGCAGGCGCATACGCCGCCTTGAGGTAAAACGCAGTTCCGGGAAGGAGTACCGCCACCGTTTGTGAGTGGGCTAAACTTTTAATTCCCTTCCCCGAAATCTGCAACAAATGGTCCGCTGAGAGAGCTCCCATTTCTGCCGCAAGAGTTGCTGATTCCGTATTAGCTAATTCGTCTGCGTGAATTTTAATTTTTAGACCATACTTTTGAGCCTGCTTAAGAATCTTCTCCCCTTCTTCAAGAGTGTAGTATCCCTTATCCACGAATACATCGCAGGAGTCAGCAAGCTTTAAACGTGCGACTTCGGGGATCATCACTTCCAGTAATTCCCTGAGGTATTCTTCGCGTCCACGGTCTTTAGGAAAGGCGTGAGCGCCTAAAAAGGTAGAGGTCAGTGTCATCTCAGGAAATCGGGCTCTAAGTTTCGGTATTATTCTTAAAATCTTATATTCTGATTCGGCTGAAAGTCCGTAACCGCTTTTGATCTCGAGAGTTCGAATTCCGCAAGCGTAGAGCTTTTTCATCCGCTCTACTGCTAGCTTTTCCAGTTGGTTTTCTGTGGCAGCTCGAGTGGCACTTACTGAAGCAACGATGCCCCCACCCATTTGAGCAATTTCTTCGTAAGTTGCGCCACCGCAACGAGCGGCAAATTCATTTGCTCGGTCTCCAGCGAAAATCAGGTGATTGTGGCAATCCACAAGACCCGGGGTGATTGCTCGTTTTTGACGTAAATTGGTGGTTTTATAGCGAATCCACTTCTTAGGAAGTGCAGAGGTAGGTCCAACCCATTCCACTCGGTCGGGAACTTCTTTTTTACCAACTCGTTTGGTCTTGTAGACTAAGGCGCCATCCGGAATGCGCCCTAGATCGTCTTCTATTATCCTTCGTCCGTCTTTTTTACGAACTCCGGTTCCGGTTAGAATTTCGCTTGCGTGAGTGATTACTTTATACATCTTTAAAACTTTATCAGGACGCTTTTTTCTCGGCTTTTACCCAACCTGAAATTCCATCTTTATAATGAAAAATATTGGTATAACCCTGCTCACAAGCTCTCTCGGCTGCTTTCTTCCAAGCCCCGCATTTAGGTCCTCCGCAATAAGCGACGATCTGAGCGTCTTTCTTTGCTGGAAGAAGCTTATCAAAATCAGACTCATGTGACCCATAATGGAACGCGCCTGTAACATGGTTCTTGTTAAACGAATCCTGACTATTTACATCGATCACTGTAATAGATTTGGCCTGAATGCTTTGTGTGAGAGCTGCATGACTGATGAGAGGATAATGCTCCTCATTTGCACAATCGCCGCCAGCCGCAACAGCATTGAGTCCAAAACAGAGTGAAGTTAAGATTATAAGTGTTTGTAGAGTCTTTTTCATGATTTTCTCCCTTGATAAAGGTTCGAAGGCTACTCTAACATTCGAAATATCAAAAACCCCAGCCCAAATTTCAAACTCCTCCCTTGCACCCAGTTGTTCGTAAAGTTAAGTTAGCACCCATATGCAAAAGCCCTTAATCGCTCCTTCCCTTTTGTCTGCTGATTTTTCTCGCTTAGGAGAGGAGGTCAAAGACGTAACAGCCGCAGGTGCGGATTGGCTTCATGTAGATGTAATGGATGGTCATTTTGTCCCTAACCTAACCTTCGGTCCCTTAATTG
>JBDSKY010000339.1:0-3323 GCA_039916675.1 Bdellovibrionia bacterium | reverse complement strand
GGAACAATACTTAGGTTAGATCCAAGGTCGCAGTAGGTCTTAGCAAGACCATTCACTGCTGAATTGTGATCACGGAGATGAATACCTCCGCATCCACATTCACACTTCCAAACTCGTTCGTCTAGTTTTATTGACTCCATGACTACCGATGAGTTTGAGCAAGTTTTAGTAGATTGATATTCGTTGTAGATGTGAAACTTTTTCTTTCGTTTCATCGCAACCCACTGGAATATCGATTTCATATCGCCTATCAATGACTGGTTATTCATTGCTCTTCTCATTCCTGTAGAAATTCCACCTCCGTGAGGCGTGTAATTTCCAATCGAAACGATGTCGAATTGATGATAGAGGTGGTGCGCAAGGGTATATAGATAAGTCTTTTTCTATTCTCGGCGAATCCGATACGTCTCTTGCAGTCTATCGTTTAAGTACAACCAGCGCCTGGAAGGCTGCCATCTTGTTTTGACTACTTCTCCAGTTTTTTCGTCTCTCACCTCCAATTTGTACGATTTTTTCTTGGTTTTATCTCTTTTTGATTTCAATTCATCGATTGCTATATCTAATTTTTTAATAAAAGTTGGATTGGCAATCTCTATCGAGTCCCCTTCATTGCTAGCAAGCCATCCTAGATTTTTATGATTTGGATCAATTGCGGCGACTTTTGTGCTCGAAGTTATTTTAATGGACTCGAGCGCCCCGTAGCTGCGGGCAGTTCGGGAATCGTCTACGCCAAAACAGGCGAAGAATCTGCCATGGCTATCTTTGGTCAACTTAAGTGTCTTGACGGCCTTAAGTAATCCATCTGGGAAATTATCTTTGATTCGAAAGGTAATTGTGAGTTTTTTGCCTTCTTTGGTCTTACCTAGGGTGACTTGTAAAAGCCAGTCGCCCTGAATTTTGTTAAGTTTGTAACCCTTAAAAGGTTCATCGTATTCTAAGGAGAACCAATTTTCGGACCATTTTCTGAAATCGGGCCAACCTTGCTTCTTATTCCCTTTTTTTTGTTCTCGTTGATAAGCCTGAATCGCACGCGACAATCGCATTGCCGATTCTTTGAGGGGCTTTGCGTGCACAGTCTTCAAGAATGGAAACTCTTTCTTGAGTTCAGGAATAAGATCTCGTAGTCCTCTTTTTGTGTAAAGAATCAGAGAAATGGCTTTCGCCTTATCTTCTAGTAGTTTGTATTCTTGTGAAGTTTTTAAGTAATTCTTCTGCTCTGATTTTAGGGTCGCAAATTCAATTCGTAATGCCTTAGCTTTCTCCACTAGATGGTTATATTGCCAATTTAATATCTTTGACTGCCCATCTATTACGGCGACATCCAAATCCGATGCAGGAAGGACTTCCCTCTTAACGACAAACTTCATCCGCTGCTTCTTTTAATTTTTCAACTATTTTTTTATTCTTATGACTTCGAGAGCCATACAATCGGGCTGAAAAGACGGTGATTATTTCGAGAACGTCTTGGGAAAGTTCTTCCTCAAATGATAATTCTTCCGACGAGTTAATAATAATCACCTCAACTGAAAAGCTCTCGCAAATTGAAAATATTAAATCTGCTCCAAACCGGAGTAGCCTATCCTTGTGGGTTAACACGAGTCTTCCAATTTCACGATTAACAATTTTCTTAATGAGAAGTTTTAGGCCCTTTTTTGAATAATTCAATCCGGAGCCTAAGTCCTGAATCACTTCATATTTTCAACCATGCGAAGCACAATAACTTTCAAGTCGTTGAACTTGCCTTTTGAGATCGCTCTTTTGATCAGCCGACGAAACCCGAGCGTATGCGAGAGTGGGTCTGTCGTCTGGGTTAACGAGTATAGAATTCCCAGTGAGCGACGCAATATCAAAGCGCTTATGCCCTCCAGGTGTTTCTTTCCATCAAATTTCCAGCGTCTAAGGCGGACTCTTAAAGTGTCGAACTACTGAAGAAGGCCGAGTCGAGCTTACAAGGCTTATCGGACCAGATCCGGACTTTTTTTTAAAGATGTAATTACTTCATGCAGATTTCTTTCCGTGCTTCACGTAATCTTGTAGCTCATTCAACTGCCTTTTTCTTCCAAGCATCGCGCTTAAGTTCCATTCTGCGGACCGGTCTCATAGATGCCTCCTCTGAAGTGCCTTCACTCAATTCATGCAAAACCAATGGTCCATGCAAAGCTAGCAGGTACTTCGTAGTTGCGGACCTAAAACTCGGGAAAAAGAGAGTTGTGGTCGCCCGCGCTATTTCGACAGCCTAGAAGCTGGCCCCCACCGATATCAAACACATATTCGCCAAAAATATATAGGCCGTCTCCGGTATCTCATGTTAGTTTCTATCCTATGTTTCACGATCTACTTCGCACATGGTTTCAATGGGTTGAGCTCTGGGGATACACTGGCGTTTTCATATTAATGGCCATGGAAAGCTCTATCATTCCTGTACCCTCAGAAATCGTAATGCCGCCAGCTGCATTTTGGGCTGCTCAGGGACGAATGAGTATGGCGGGAGTAATTTTGGCGGGAACAGCAGGTAGCTATTTTGGATCCCTGCTCAACTATTGGGCTTCGAGGTGGGTGGGGCAACCCATGCTCCTCAAGTATGGAAAGTATTTTTTCCTTACCCCTAAAAAACTGAAGATGGCAGAAGACTGGGTTTTAAGATTCGGAGCTCCAGGAGTCTTCGCAGCTCGCCTGCTGCCTGTTGTCAGACATCTAATTTCAATTCCTGCCGGAGTATTAAAAATGCCGTTTGGGAAATTCTCTTGGGCGACTATTACTGGTGCGGGTATTTGGTGCGCGATTCTGTCCTGGTTCGGGCAAGAAGTCATTGGAGGCCATCCTGAACTTCTCCAATCCCCTGAAGCTATGGTCGGTGCCATCAAAGATAAAATGCACTCCATACTAGCTGCGATCTTTCTAATGGGCTTTTTGTACGTGGCAGTACAGCTTATCAAAAAAAAAGTCCGCTCCCCCCTGACCGCTCCTAAAGACCCTCTGGCGCAAAACGAGCAATAATACTATAAAGGAATTATGCGCACTTCCTATTGGCTTTTAAAAACTGAACCCGAAACCTACAGCTTTGCCCAGTTGCAAAAAGATGGATCAACGAACTGGAACGGGGTCAGAAATTTTCAGGCTCGCAATTATATGAAAGAGATGAAAAAAGGCGACACCGCGTTAATTTACCATAGTGGTGAAGAGAGAGCTGTGGTTGGGGTGGCTGAAATTACGCACGATGCTTACCCAGACATCGATCCGAAGAAACCCGGTGAGTGGTTCCAGGTGAAACTGAAACCCGTTCGAGCCTTGGCTCGCGGCGTTTCATTAACTGAAATCAAAGC
>JBDSKY010000338.1:0-11389 GCA_039916675.1 Bdellovibrionia bacterium | reverse complement strand
GTTTCAAGACTTCGTCAACCTGGGCAATTAAATTCGGAGAAATGAAATCTAGGTTTGCAATTCTCAGGACCACTTCGGTCTGAATGGATTCGGGAAGTCTTTTGAGAACTTCACATTTTTTGTCTGGCTCCAAGTGAGCTAGAATCAAGGCAACCGTTTGAGGATGTTCGTTCATCAAAAAGTTAGCAAGGGTTCTAGGATCGACAAGTTCCAAAGCTTCAAGAGTTCTACTTCCTTCAAGTACGGCAAGCTGTCCTAAAACGGTTCGTGCGCGTTCTTCTCCTAATGTAGAAAGAACAAAGTCCCGGCCTTGTGCATGGCCGAAAATGAGATTGTCTTCTTCTGCAATTTCCGTATAAAACGCCTGTAAAACTGTTTTAACGGTAATAATTGGAACTTTAGCCACCTGGCCCATTGCGTTCACCAATCGTTTGACATCGTTGTCTTTCATTTTTTTAAAAACTTGATTGGTAACCTGATTCCCAAGAACATTCAGAAGAAGAGCCGATCGCTCCAATCCTGACATATCTTCAAAAGTATCATAGGCCATTCTAAACTCCCTTTACTTTTTCAAATTCAATTCTGTTTAAACCTATGCCGATTTAGTCTTAGGTGCCTCTAAGCCCTTACTGTCATTAGCCCGCTTTTTGGAAGCGGCTTCGCCATGGAGCCAATCTTTGAGAATCAGTGCCGCCTTATGTGGATTAGCGTCAATCAAGGAAATGATTTTTTCCTTAATCATTTCTCCTTCTACCTTAGCCGGATCGGAATTCTCGGGCAGAAGTGGGACAATATCTTCGAGAGACTGCAAGTTTTGATTCTTCTGCATTCGTTCTAATTCTTCAATCGTCTGTGGAAGGAAGGTATCGACGCTATCAATAGTATTTTCAGTGATCCACTTAATGAAAGGTCGCACCACGAAACTAAAGAACAACATGACAATCAACCCAATTATGCCGTAAATACTCATGTTTTGGTAATAGCTTTTGTTTTCCTTCTCAGCAAAAACCTTTTGAGCTTCCTCGAAGTCTTCATGGGTAAACTCCATACTCTTAATATCAATGGTGTCTCCACGTTTCCTATCCAGACCTATCGCACCCGCAGCAATATCCTCAAACTCCTTCAACTTCTCCGCCGACCAAGGCTCTGCTTTGGTAGTGACCTTCGTGTCCTTCCCTACGCTTTTCACAGACTTGGCATCCAACACTACGGCCACTGAAATGTGTCTAATACTGCCAACTGAACGGGAAGTCTTACGAATCGTTTGAGGAACTTCGAAATTCGTAACTTCATTATTTTTACTAGTCTCAGTCTTAATCGCATTATTAACAGCCGTAGGATTTTGCCCGGGAGCATTTGCTACGTTTCCAGCCAACCCTTGTGCCCCAGGACGCGTTCCATTCATAAGATCGTTATGTTTTTCAACGGACCTGATGGCCGCTCCATCAGAATCATAAAGAGTTTGCGTTTCATTAACCTGAGAGAAATCCAAATCAGCCGTAACTTTGGCCACAACATGACCTTCTCCAACCACATGACTGAGAACACTCTCAATCCGGCCTTCAAAGTCAGTTTCAATCTTATTCTGATAATCCAATTGCGTAGCTGTAGCAGCAGTAAGCGGATCACTAGGATTACGAGAAAGAACTTTCCCATCCGAATCCATAATAACAACGTCGGTAACATCCAGGCCTTCAACACCGCGAGCAATCAAATTTCCAATACCGTAAACTTGTTTCTCATTCAAATGAACGCCAGCTTCCAAATCCAAAACAACGGAAGCAGTAGTTTTTTTCTGATCTTCAACAAAAGTACTCTTAGAAGGAGTAGCCAAATGCACCCGTGACCGTTTCACCCCGCGAATAGTATTAATAGTGCGCATCAACTCACCCTCTTGCGCACGCTTCTGATTTATTTTCTGAAGAAAGCTGGTAGTCCCCAAGGTCTGCTTATCAAAAATTTCATAACCAACAACACTACTCTGTGGCAACCCCATCGTAGCCAATTCCAAACGCAATTCATAAACCGACTCAGTTGGGATGGAAACATTCTTACCAGTAACATCTAGCTTAAAAGGAATATGCTTCTCCCGCAAAACGCGCATAATATTATTGGCATCTTCCGGATTGAGATTCGACATCAAAGGAACATAGGTAGTGTTACCAGCCCAAAAAAACAAACCGCCCATCACGCCAAATATAAGAAAACTAGTGACAACAGCCGCAAAGATCTTCTTAGGTCCAAGAGTCTTTAAGAAGTTCTTAATCTGGGTAAACACTTTATCAAAATAATTATCCACTCTTTAACCTAGCCTCCAAAATTTAAACAAATAGAAAGTTTTCGTAAATATCCAGTCCCTAAACCTGCATGCGCAGAATTTCCTTATAGGCATCTAAAATCTTATTTCGAACCTGCATCATAAGTTTGAGGGAAGTATCTGCACGCTCAATAGTCAACATTGTCTCATGAATATTCTTATTCCGCCCAGCAACAAGTTCCTTAATAGCAGTGTCAGCCTCATGCTGATAAAGATTAACCTTCCCCATTGAATCAGTAAGTATATCAGAAAAAGTCTTACCAGGAGCTGAAGGCCCGCCAGTCTGAGCTCCAGAAACCTGTCCGCCCTCACCAGCCCGACTTTCCCGAGAAAGGCTCTCAGTACCACTATACATCCGGCTAACATCACCAGACTGAATGACATTATTAAGACTCTCAACAGTAAGATTAGCCATAAGTACGTTCTCCAATGAGAGTTAAGCCTTTTATCCTCATCTGCCTATTTCCAAAGCCTTCTGAGCCATCTGCTTAGCTGCACCCATTGCTGTAACATTCGCCTCATAAGATCTTTGAGCACTAATCATATTAGCCATTTCTTCTACTGGGTTGACGTTAGGCATAGCTACATACCCTTCGCCATTCGCATCCGGATGATGAGGATTGTAAACCATTTTCGGGGCTCTTTCGTCTTCAGCGATTTCGACCACCTGGACCCCTTGAATATTTTCATCAATGGCGTTTTGAAGTATTTCGCCAAAACTCTCGCGGTCGGTTTGAGCAGCGAGCACTGGATCTTTTCGCCGATAGGGACCACCCCCAACTCCACGGGTAGTTTCCGAGTTGGCGATATTGCTCGAAATTGTATTCATTCTTTTGTTCTGAGCATCCAACCCAGAAGCACTCACCCTCATTGAAGAAAAGAAATCCATTAATGATTACCCCCGCCTTCAGTTATTGCGTATTTCAGCATTCCCAGCTTTTTCTTAAGCATTTCGGTAGCGGCATCATAAAGAATTTGATTCTCCGCCATTCTTGACATCTCGGCGGCCCGATCAACGGTATTGCCGTCAAGGGATTCTACGCCATTAGGGTCTTCAAAAATGGCCGGCTCCACCGCATCTGAAGATCCATGATTGATATGTTTCGGATTTGTTCGTGCAACTGGGAGCTGATCACCAATTCCGAGCGCGTCTCTCAAGGCGGACTCAAACTCTACTTTTTTCGCCTTGTAACCTGGAGTATCTGCATTGGCAATGTTTCCGCTAATCACATTTTGATTTGCCAACCTCAAATTCAAAGAGGTGTTAAGAGCGCCTATTATTGGATCAAATCCACTATCTGCCATATTTTTCCTACTTTGTTTAATTCTAATTCAAGTATTGTGCCTACTTTGCCGAAGATAAAGGCGAGGACTTAAAGGCCCTTATGAGACTATCTTTCCCAGTCGGTAATTTTTAATGGGCAAAAATTCTCTTCCTCGGCAAATATTGTCATTCTAATACTATTGAATATATCTATTTTTTGACTCCATCCAAATTTGCACCGCTCATTTGGCAAGAGGCCATATCCGCACCCCTCAGATCTATCGATACCCACCCGGTATAATTAAACCTGGAGCCCTAATCTTCTATAGTCCGCTATCTTGTTCCGGAGTGTTCGAATCGAGATACCTAAAGAGCGCGCAGTATGGGTTCTATTGCCTTGGTGATATTTCAAGGCAGTTAAGATCACGCCTCTCTCCACATCATCCAAAGTATCTCCAGGAAGCCAGCCTTTGGAAAGTTTTTCGTCTGATGCCTCTGCTGAAGGAACCTGTACTTCCCGACGCTCGATGAAAATATCGCGAATAGTGATCAATGGACCGGGAGAAGTGATCATTGCTCTTTCAATCACATTCTCCAATTCCCTGATATTGCCGGGCCATCCATGGGCTTCCAACAAGTTAAGGGCTTCTTCGGTAAATCCTTCAATTTTCTTGTTGTTAGAAAGGTTATTGGCGTCCAGAAAACATTTTGCAAGAATTCGAACATCCCCCAGCCTTTCCCGGAGTGGCGGTAGAATGAGGTTGACTACATTAAGGCGATAGAAAAGATCTTCACGGAATTTTCCGAGTTTTACGCATTCTGATAAATCTCGATTAGTGGTTGCAATAATTCGAACGTCTACCGGGATCGGCCGTCGGCCTCCAATTCTGTCAACTTCACCTTGCTGAATCGCCCGTAGAAGTTTAGCTTGAAGGCGAATTTCCATTTCGGATATTTCATCCAGCAGAAGTGTGCCGCCATGTGCGTTTTCAAACTTTCCAGGTTTACTCGCATTGGCTCCTGTAAAGGATCCTCTTTCGTAACCGAAGAGTTCAGATTCAAGAAGGTTTTCTGGAATTGCGGCACAATTGATTGCAACGAACGGTCTTCCCGCTCTAGTGCTACTATTATGAAGGAGATTGGCCATCAGCTCTTTGCCGGTCCCACTTTCTCCTTGAATCATGATAGTAGCTTTACTAGGTGCTACTGTTTTAGCTAACTGTACAATTTCCTGCATCCTACGATCAGACGTGATTATTTCACTCATTTAATGCCCTCCTTGGCATGTTAGTTTACGATCTCTTTATTTCTTTCCCCTGCTAATGTCGCTTGCGCCATTCTTTTCCAGAACTTCTCTTTTTCATCCTTAGCTTCGCTTACGGATAATTTTTCCAAGACGGCCATAGCTTTTTCTCTTCCTGCAACATCTCCAGTTTTAATCAAGGAACGTGCATACTGAAAAGCCAGTTGATTCCCCCCTAAGCCAATATCTATTGCCTGAGAATACTTTGCTGATGCCTCTCCCCATTTCTTCATGGTTTCCAAAATTTCTCCTTCCGAAATAATGACAACCGTCAAAGGAGGAACAGGAGGTATACCTAAATTGCTTTCAATGGGCTCATCCGGAATTTTATGATCCTTGGATTCTAAAATCTGATTTTCAACTTCTTTAAAAATTTTTAGAGCGTCTTTCGAATCATCTGCCTTCAGAGTGAGATAGGCTAACCATGCGGTCACTCTTGCAGAGGATTTTTGCAAATGAGCATTTGCAACATGAGCAAGACTCGCTTTTAGATTCCCTTGTTTTTCTTCGATCAGACCTAAAATGATTTCCTTCTCATAGAAAAACTTTGATTCTTCTTTTACGTTTTTTAGTTTTTCTTTCACAAATTCCAAACTTGCCTGACTTTTGGAATCGGAAATCCAGGCTGCCTTCGCTGCAGAAAATTCCTCTTCCGCGCGCTTAATTTCGACATCTAAGCCATCCGACTTAAGAGCTTGAGCAATGGCACGATTAGGACGTTGCTTCAAACGAAGTAACTTCTCCTGATATATTTTAGACAATTTCTCCCCGAAGGTACCCAATCCTAAATTTGATGCAGATTGGGAGAGCGCCAATAGATAATCCAATCTCTCACTTTCTGTATCCTTTGAAATCAATGGCGACATCGCTGTATAGAAACTGAGCGCCTCGTAATGCTTGCCATCCGCTATAAGTCTAATTATTTTCCTTTGAACGCTTTCAGTAGCTACGAGAATTATCTTCTTCCTTGCTAGAGGATCTTTAACTCGCTGAAGGTCCTTAAATGCTACCTTGCCAATTTCTTCTTCAGGTCCCAAGGTCACCAATGCTCGGATATGAGCCAATGCTCTAAAATCCTCGTAATTGGTCATTATAACTTCACCGCCACCATCAAATTTTGCGGCAATATTTGTGAAAAATTGCTCACTGGCAAACATGTCCATTCCGCCGTGATCACCGCAGGGCAATAAGCGAAGTCTCGCTAAAGTTGCTCCTGGGCTGGCTGGGTACCGGTTGATTGTTTCGTAAAACCAGTCCCGTGATTCTTTAATTTTTTCGGGGTCCAAAGTCCCGTTTGCCACTATCTCTCCTAATCGGAGAGTCGCGCGCCAGCCTCCGGGATGACCTGCATAGAGTTCAACCGACTCACGAAATACTTGCTTGGCGATTTCTATCTGGCCAACCTGGTAGAGGGCCTCGCCCCTGTTTAAAAAAAAGTCTGGGAATAGAGCGGCTTCGTTTTTGAAATCGCGCAAAGCAGAAGCATAAGTAGCAATTGCCGCCTCGTATTGATACCTCGCCATATAGAGATCGCCAGCTCTAAAAGCTCCCTCTGCCCTGGCCTTTTCATTAGGAGCATTATCTTTAACCCATTGATATTCTTTGGATGCCCTTTCGGTTTGTTTGAGTGCATATAAACATTCTGCAAGTCCCAAATGAAAAATCCAGACATCTCCATAATCGGGGTATGTTTGAATCAGCCATAGAAAATTCTCCATGGCTGCAAGAGTTAAATGACTATCCAAAAACCTCCCGGCGAGAAACATTGCGGCATACAAAGCGACTGACGACCCTTTCTCACCTTTATTATATTCACCAATTATTTTTTTCAGGATCGTAATTGCCTGCTGCTCCATTCCCATTCTGAGATAGGCATTGGCGCGCAAGAATTTCATCTCAGTCTGATAGTCAGAGCGGGGATATTCCTTATCGAGAAAGTCCAGTGTTCGAACAACAAGGCCCCAGTTCCCTCGTTTGTAAAGATCTAAAGCTAGTCTCACATACTTAGCATCTCGTGTTTTCTTGCCTGTTCGATAGTAGGAGAACTTTGCGTCCGGAGTGGTAATGGATATCCATCGAGAGAAATCCACTTTTTGATGGATAGTACTAAATTTCAGAAAGATATCGTTCTCTGTGCTCATGGGGGTTTCACACACCCGCATTGAACTCTGGAAGGCTTCTTCCTCTTTGATGCTTGCTAAGCGCCGTGCCTGATTTTTCTCCGTGAACTCAGAAACTTTTTTTCTTTCCATCAAGTAGGCTTCTTGCTTCTGTTTCATTTCTTGTTGACGGATCGTCGGACCTTCTTTCACCCAAAAATCAATAATGTACTGAGGAGGAAATTTATCTCGGTAATCGAAGAGCTCCATTTTTGCATTAGCCAGGGCTAACGGACCAGTCGGAAATTTCCATCGGCCCTGAATTACTATCTCTCCTTGAATTTCACTTACCTCGATACTGTCTAAACGCATGTCATTCAATTTTCGATAGCCAGCCTTCCACCTTTCTCCCTCGCCGGAGGCAGCGCCTAAATCCGCTAAATTGGATCCACGCAAGTGAAGCTCAAAACCAGTTTTCGTATTCTTTAGCTCCGTCGACACCGAATCATCGATTCGGAAAGTCATCCGGCTGTGAGTGGGGTAGGTACGAACGTGTACAAAGTCAGATGCAAAAGCATAGGAAAACGTCGAAATAAAAAGAAATAGTGTCACTATCCGATGTGATCTAATCATTCGAGCTTCCTGCTCTCCTATGAGCACTATGTAAGCAAGCTCAATGCCAGAGTTCAAAAGTCGAAAATTTTGCCTCCTAATCTAGGCTAATGTACTGATGATCCTCGGCAATCTTTGTAGACCCGATTTTTACCTGTCGGAAGAATATAACCCTAATATTTTGACCTATCGTCAGAATACGCTACAACTTACGACGAGACTTTGACAGTATGGGATAGGGAACCATGATGCAAAAACAGATATTTAACTTTTTCATATTTCTCTCAGCATTTCTGACAGTTGGGACTACCTCAGGGTGTAGTGGTCTCATTTTTGGAAACATCAAGCCATTTGAAGAGAAATCACAGACTTATTCTATTGTAGATATTTCAAAAGACAGCTCTTCGTGGACTAAGCTTACAAATTTAGAAAAGAAAGCTGACCACGGGCAACCCCATGACAGCTTGAACGCAGATGTTTCGGACGTATCGTTCCTTTCTAAAGAGACTGGAGCTACCATTTCGTTGAATTCAACCTGCAAGAACTATTCAGCTTCTGAAAAGAGACCTTCGCTTAAAAAACTTACTGAGCAACTTCTCTCAGGAACTTTTAACCAGCAATCATCCATTTCCCCCAAAATTAAGAAAGAGAAGGAGCTACTTCTTCAAAACACCCCGGCACTTCAAACAATCTCAAATGGGGACCTGGATGGGGAAGAATTTATAGTAGAAACCGTAGTATTACAGTCCAGAAATTGTATTTACGACATTATTTATGTTGCAAAAGGCAAAAGATTTAAGCAGGACGAAAAGGATTTTTCTCGTTTTGTCGCTTCTCTTCGGCTTAAACAGTAAATGCTAATGGGAATTCGAAAAGATTTTAAATAGTTTAAAAATTGAAGGTTTTAATAATGCCGGACAGCTTATCAAAAGAAACTACAATGCCCCTTCCCATGCATAAGTTCTCACGCCTGGCCCTCCAGCCATTGGGTAACTGGATTTTAACTTCACTTCATTTTGTAGGAGGTTTTACCAGACTTTTCCTTCAAGTTATCAAGGAATGTGCTTATCCTCCCTATTATTTTAGGCTTGTAGTTGATCAAATATTTTCAATCGGGGTGCAATCGATCATCTTAGTTGCCGTTACCGCCCTGGCCACCGGCTCAGTAATGGCACTCCAGTTTGGAGCGGGCTTAGAAAAATTTGGCGGAAAACTTTATGTTCCTAAAATAGTAGGATTGGCAATATTACGCGAGATGGGGCCCGTATTCACGAGCCTCCTCGTAGCAGGTCGAATAGGTTCCGGCATAGCCTCAGAAGTGGGCTCCATGAAGGTAACTCAACAGGTGGACGCAATCCGAGCTTTGGGCACTAGCCCGATCAAGAGAATTGTCGTGCCCCGATTAGTGGCTAGCCTCATTGCTTTGCCTATATTGACATTATTAGCTGATTATATCGGCCTTTTTGGAGCGATGTTAGTTTGTGTCAATGATTTGGGAATCAATCAGGAATTTTTTATCTCCAAAACTATGGAATCCCTGAGATTGTCTGACTTCCTTACAAGTATGACCAAAACCTTCGTTTTTGCGTTTTTCATTGCTTTGACGGCCTGCTGGAAAGGGCTAAATACTGAAGGCGGAACCCAAGGGGTAGGAAACAGCACAACATGGGTGGTGGTCACTTCAAGTATTTTCATTATGATCAGCGACTTTTTTCTTACTAAATTATTTATTTTAACGGTTTACGTGAAATGAGAAAAATCGCATTAGAAGTCAAGAATCTAGCAAAACATTTTGGCGATAAAGTGGTCCTTAAAGACGTCTCATTTCAATTAGAAAAAGGTGAGATTTTGGGCCTGTTCGGAGGGTCAGGGACAGGAAAGAGCGTTGTTCTGAGATCCCTTATAGGATTAGAAAAGCCCGACTCAGGATCGATCCTGTTTGAAGACTGCGATATTGTCTCTAGCACTGAAAGACAACTTCTAAAAATTCGAACGAAAATTGGATATGTTTTTCAGAATGGAGCCCTTTTTGACTCTCTAAATATCGAAGAAAACCTAGCTTATCCTCTGGAGGAACATACCAAGCTGACAGATGCAGAAATTCAAAACAAGGTGAACGAAATGCTTACCTTGGTGGATCTTAAAGATAGCAATAAGCTTCTTCCCAATGAACTTTCTGGAGGAATGCAGAAAAGAGCTGGTCTTGCTCGCGCCATTATTTTAGAACCAGAAATAATTCTTTTCGATGAGCCTACAGCTGGTTTGGACCCGATCAATACAAAACGGCTGCTAGCAAATATTCTGAAGTTGAAGGAAAGAGGATTTACCGGTATTTTTGTTACTCACGACATTCCTAGTGCATTCGAAATTGTGGACCGAATAGCAATTCTTTATAAAGGAGAGATTTATATTCTAGATACCGTTGAGAATATAAAGAAATCCACTGATCCATTAGTGCAATCCTTTATTAGCGGGGCATTGGCGCAATGAAATTACAAAAGTTAAAGAAGGATCCGATTTATGCGTAAACATCTGGACACTGAAATTAAAGTCGGAATATTTGTCTCGGGCGGGATTCTCCTTCTCATGGTCGCGATCATCGTCTTGGGGGGTACTAACGGATTCTTCACTAGCAAGAACCACTATTTTGGTCACTTCGACAACGTAAATGGTTTGATCAACGGAGCCAAAGTTCAACTTGGAGGAATTCCAGTAGGCTCAGTGGAAAAAGTTGACTTCGACAAGGACTCTAAGAATATTTTGATCCAGTTTTCTATAAAGAAAGAATATCAAGATTGGGTAAGGAAAGACTCTTCTATAGAGATTGCAACGCAAGGCATTTTAGGAGATAAATACTTGAGTATTAATCCAGGAAATTACGATCAACCAGTACTTCCAAACAATTCAGAACTCCCCAATTTACCCTCGAAGGATATATCGCAGTTTTTAAACAAAGGAGACAAATTAATGTTCTCTTTAAACCGCATTGCCTTTAGTTTCGAGCGCATTTTAGGCAATTTTGAAGCTGACAACAGGAGCGATACCTTTTTCAAAGGAATGGCAAAGACCGCCAACAATCTGGCCATAACTTCCCAAAAATTGAATGAACAATTAACTGGTTTAGAACTGAAGAAATTTACTTCTAACCTATCTGCCATTACCGACAAGATTAACAATGGGACAGGCACTTTGGGCCAATTAGTAAATGACTCCGCACTTTATGATGAAATAAAAGCCTTAATGGGCGGAGTAAATCGAAATCGACTAATTAGAAATTTGATCCGACAAACCATGTTAGATAAAGAAAAGTCCGCGCCAAAAACCGAGTAAATAAAAGCTATTACAAATGTTCTGCGGGGCCTTAAAAATCCGGTTTGGTCAGGCTCCCACAGAACATTGTAAAGACGACTAATTAGTACCAGACTCCTCAATAATTCCGTCCTTAGCTAACTCCCTCGCAAGCAAAGGAGTAATCATACCTCTTTTACGAAGTTTCTCTACAAGGGTGGTACGGTTCATACTCAGCAATTCACTGGCCCGGTTTTTATTTCCACTGGTTCGAACTAAGGCCTGATCCACCAAATGGTTTTCAAAAGCTGCAACAATCGCTTTTAGATCCAGACCAGACTTGGGCAGTATCATTTTGGGAAATTCCCACTCTGATAAAGCGCCTGATCCTTGAGGACGACCCTCCGCATACCTTTGGAAAATTCTGTGAGGCAAGTCTCCTAAATCTACAGTCCCTTGCCCTTTCAAAATCACTAATCTTTCCATCAAGTTTTCGAGTTCACGAA
>JBDSKY010000337.1:0-5270 GCA_039916675.1 Bdellovibrionia bacterium | reverse complement strand
GGTAATGTCGTTAATAATCGGGCGGTGCTCGCTGGCCCCGTGCCATTGAGTTGCCGCTAGGGAATAAAATTTCGAAGTTTTTTTAATACTCAGAGGCTGACCAGCATAAACTAACTGATTACCCTCTACCTGCACAAACGGATAAACATCGACTCCTGCGAGGTTACCTACTTTACCTACCGAACGTCTCCCATAACCTACCGCTGCGGTAGCAATTCCTGGATGAAGTCCTGGTTGAACATGAACAGGTAACTGCGCCGTAACGTCGCCCGAACGAATCTCAACAACATCATCGTTTTTAATATCTAATTTTTTAGCGAGTGTTGGGCCTACATTTAAGTAATTATCCCACGTAACGGTAGTTACTGGATCTGGCATTTCCTGCAACCAAGGATTATTAGCACCACGCCCATCGTACATGGATACCTTAGGATAAAGGACCAGTGAAATAGTGCCTGAATCTACCGAAGAATACTTAGGCAACTTAGACAAAGATGCCGACCTGAAACTTCGGCTAGATACCACTTTTGAATCCCGAATAGAAGGTACTTGGTAGACTCCGGCTCGAAGAACACCTTCCCAAAAGAGCTCAAACGAACCAACGGCTCCTGAATTCTTATAGAGAGTTTCCTTCCAATTGCTTTGTAAATACTCGTGCCAATCGATGGCTTTGGCAGCCAGGCCCGATAACTTAAGTGCGGAAGGAACAATGACTTTTTGACTCTCTTCATCTTTCTTTTGGCCATATTGACCCCAAGTCAAAAGTGAATCTTGAAAGGCACGACTAGAATGGATCGGCGCCATAGCTGGCTGTTGAAGACTATACAAACCTCTGCGTGGATTCGCATCTCCCCAGCTTTCCAAAGCATGGTGATCTGGGAGAATATAATCAGCCAAACGAGCGGTCTCATCTTCACGATCTGCAATTGCGATCACTAGAGGCACGCGCTTCAGAGCTTCATCCAATCCTAAAAGGATTTTAGGAAGAGCATAAAGGGGATTTGCGCGATAAATAATCAGTGCATCAACTTGCCCGGCCTTCATTTCCGCTACTAGCTTGGCCATATCGGCAAAAGTAGTACGAGAAGTGCCAAACCTAGTTGAACCGTCGACGGTAGTCCCTTCATTCTCAAGAGCTGAGTTGAGAAGATTGACAGCAATTTGAAGGGAAAGAGCTTCCTTGGTCTTGGACTGGATACCTCCAGCAACTACCAAGCTCTTGCCTTTATTATTCCAAAGTTCTTCAGCTATTCTTTTCAGTTGCGCCGGGAGGTTTTCAAGACCGATTTCTGCAGCGACTTTTGCAGGTTGATAATCCTGAAGAGCAGAAGTAATCGAAGGATTAGTGGCGAAGCTTGACTTCTTTTGTGCAACTATTAATTCGTAAGCCAAAGCTAAAGCAATTTTTAATTCGTCACCAGACCGAATGGGATACCGTTCATCCGCATTAGAACCCGTAACGGTCATCATGGTTTCAAAACAAACCATTTTGGAGAGCTTCGCTTGGGAAGCATTCTCTCCGCTAAGTTTACGTCCTTTAGCCCAGGCAATAGAATGTTCCAAAGGAGAAATCCAAGTGCCTAGAAAGTCTGCGCCCAAAGATACTACCATGTCAGCGCGATCAAAGCGGTACCGTGGAACTACCGAGGAACCATAGGATTCCGCCTGAGCAGCTCCAATTTCCTCTAAAGCTAGGGGTTCAAACTCTACAAGTCCGCCATTGCTAAAAGCGCCCAAAAATTCCTGAACCAACCGACGAGTCGAGTCTCCCTGAATTTCGCCACTAAGAATTCGAACGCGCCCTGACCGGGAAGCAATCTCTTTTAATTTAGCTGAAATCTCAGCATCTACCTGAGCCCAATCAGTCGATTTTTTAGAGCCCGTTGCTCGAGACCGAATTACGGGAGCAATGAGGCGATCCGGATCGTAAAGATTCAAGAGAGAGGCCTGTCCTCTAGCGCACAAAGTGCCTTGATTTAATGGGTGATCGGGATTCCCTTCAATCTTGATGGGTCGACCTTCTCGGTTTTTTACCAAAATTCCACAACTGGAAGAGCACTCAGTACAAGTTGAAGCGTACCAATTGGCAACACCTGGGGTAACTTCTTCAGGCTTAATTACGTATGGGATAATCTTATGTACAGGACGGCGAGCGCAGGCAAAACTTGCCATCGCCATACTTGCGCCCATAACAGTTAGAAAATCTCGCCGAGCAATCCCACCCTGGTTTGACTTGTCCAGCTTGTCGATTAACTCAATCGGTTTCTCAAAGAATTCCTGACCCCTTTTTTCTTGGATCTTGGCATCGGCCCAATAGCCTGCATCTAGCTCCTCTGGCCCTATCCAGTGACGGGGAGGTACAAAAGGTTGTTCCATCGATTGGGAAGCTGTACTCAATTCTTCGTTGTGATTGTGTTTGTCCATAGTCTCTCTCTTCACTTCTAACGATATCCTAGTTATCTAAATTAGTCGCATGCGCCTAATTATGGCAAGTGTTACAACTAACAGGGGCAACGGGGCCTTGCGGATCCTTCATATGGGGGTAAACTGTCTTCAATACTTCTTTCGGAGTAGTTTGGCCTCGATGACATTCCATACACCATCCCATTGTAAGCGCCCCTTTCTGCTGAACCCGGTCCATCTCTTTAACATTGCCGTGGCAAGTTTCACATGAAACCCCTTTTGCAACGTGCCTCTTATGAGGAAAGTAGACGTAATCGGGAAGTTCATGGACTCGCACCCATTCGATAGGTTTACCGGAGTCGTAGGCCGCTCTGACCTTCTGAATTAATGGGCTATCTGTCTTCACGACATTATGGCAGTTCATACAAACATTTAGGGAAGGTATTGTAGCATGTCGAGACTTCTCTGCGCCCGAATGACAATACATGCACGGAATCTTATTATCCCCAGCGTGTAACTTGTGACTAAAAGGAATAGGTTGTTCAGGTGCATAGCCTTGATTAGAGGCCGTAGGATAATACTGAGTTAATCCTAAAATAAGAACCATTCCAATAATTAGAGACAGTAATATGCCAATCTTTTTCTGCGTCCCAGAGATGCCTACCATGAGTTACCTACTTATCTTTTTTTTCGTATTAGCCTTAATTTGGCAAAGTTCCTACTATCTTTTCAAGTAAAACCGTCCTGATTGGCAATTTCTCTCTGAGAAAAGCTAATTTTTCTGGTTTTTAAAGCATTCTAACAGAATTCTAAACGAACAAGCATTGTGAAAAGCAAAAGTGGTGCTAAGTTTCAAATTATCCTTTCGGGAGGGGGATTATTACATGCAAAAGCACTCATTATTACTTTCTTTTTTGGCTTTTTTCATAAGCTCTGCCTCGGTTTTGGCTTTTCCAGCTAAATTCGCTGTAGGCCCTGATAACAACCAAAGCCTGCTTCTTTCAACTATTCTTTCAGCTCAGAAGAACTTAGATATAAATGTCTATCAATTGGACCATCCTGCTATTGTTGCTGCAATCGTAGATCGAATCAAAGCTGGAGTTACTGTTAATCTTTTAATTGAAGGTCACCCTGTGGGCGGAATCAATCCGGCCGGCAAGACCGCGATTGCACAGCTCAAAGGAGCCATCTTAGAAAGAAATGCTGGCGATGCTTCAAAATCTTCAAGCACTGGCAGTCATTTATATTTAATGTCAGCTAAAAATAAAATGGAACGAAGATACCGATTCGACCACGCGAAATATATGGTCGTGGATCATGTGAGAACATTAATTTCCTCTGAAAATCTCACGCTGGGAGGCCACTCAAATCCCGGACACAAGGGAAGCCGTGGGTGGGATGTCCTCCTTGAAGAACCAGGCTTTGCAAACGAGCTCTCTGCATTATTTGCAACTGATGTGAACTTTCGGGGTGATATTTTAGACCTTACTGGAAACCCAAATTACAAAATTCGTATCAAGGCTCCAAACTCAGATGACTCTGGCAAGTCCAACAGCTCTACAGGAGAAACTATACTCCCATTCCCATCCCGAGTTCAGATCAGTAGCGGAGATGTCAAAAGCGCCGTTCTTATAACATCTCCTGACTCCTTAGCCGGCTTGGTAGGTATGATTCGTGCTGCAAAGAGCACAATTGAAGTGGAAGACATGACACTTCCTGTAATCTGGCAAGTCGGAGAAGCAAAACAAATCGAACAGAACCCCATTCTCACTGCTCTGATTGATGCTTCTCGCCGAGGTGTGCAGGTTAAGGTTCTTCTAAATGATGATTCAGTCTTTGGAAAATCAGGAAATATAGACTCCACTTCACATGATATTCCAAATAAAACTTCTGCGCCCAAAAACGAGGTAACTCGGCAGTTCATTAAGAAATTGGGTTACTGCGAAAAGCTACCTATCGCCGCCGAGGTGATTGACGTAAATAAAGCAGGGATCAGCTATATCCATAATAAAGGCTTCATCATTGACGGCCAAAAGGTTTTAATCAGCTCTATTAACGGCACTCATAATTCTGTTGTCAATAATCGAGAAGTAGCAGTTTTAGTCGAAAGCGAACAAGCAGCTAGCTATTTTCAGGCAGTATTTATGGCTGACTGGAAAAATTCGTTATTACAAGAGGAAGTGGCCGTTAACTGTTTATTAGCT
The DNA here is from genome assembly GCA_039916675.1 of Bdellovibrionia bacterium. Classification (GTDB taxonomy): domain Bacteria; phylum Bdellovibrionota; class UBA1018; order UBA1018; family UBA1018; genus JBDSKY01. Next base: position 663 of record JBDSKY010000337.1, on the reverse strand, counting down.
TTCGAACCTGGCCAACCGAATCTGAGATGAACCACCCTTGAGGACTAGTTACAACACGGGAAAAGCTTTTCCTCCAGGGTCCCTCACTGTGCTTTGGAAGCCAGGTTTTTAAAACATTTCCGGATTTTTCGTCCAAGACTAGAATTCCGTCCTGAGCAGTAGGATAAATCAAGTTGCCTTTGGCGTCATAGCTGATGGAAGCGAAAGTTTTTTTGCCTTCAGTTTTTCGGCACCAAAGCTTCGACGCCGAAGGCCACTCGAATGCACAAATTTGACCATCTAAATCAGAGGTCACAACTGTGTTGCCTATTTGCAAAGGAATCCCCAGAAGAGGGGCCTGAGTTGTTAGGGTGTGGGTAATTTTACCATTGGTCTGCTCAAAACAGGCCAGTTGACCAAAATGGGAAACGGAATAAATTTCGCCCGTGCCAAAGCAAACCTCGTTGCCTATAAACACAGGTGGCATCCAATTGGATTCTGTTAATTCGGCGCGCCATTGATCTTGGCCACTAATAAAGTCTAAAGCAAAAGCTTTGTGAACTTTTTCCCTAAATCCTTTTTCCGCTCCAGTTCCAACAAATACATTAGGCCCGATCACCCTTACTTCGGCATCCGAGTGACCTATTGCTCTATGCCACCGCTGCTGCATTGTCATGGGGTCTA
>JBDSKY010000336.1:0-2582 GCA_039916675.1 Bdellovibrionia bacterium | reverse complement strand
TGAAATCTTACAAGTCTTTTGATCTTTGGGCTGCTGACCAAGACCCTAAGCACCGGAAGCTTATCAGGGCACTTCGCAACCTCGTAAACAAAACGGCGCCCAGTCTTTCCGAAACAGTCAAATGGGGGAATGGATGTTGGGTAGGCAAAGAGTATCCTGTCATCTACATCTTCGCCGGATACGATATTCTGCAGTTTGGTTTTTTTGGTGGTTCGTACTTATCGGACTCGGATCCAAAAGAACTTTTGAAAGGCAGCGGGAAGTTCGTAAGACATATTCCGGTACAAACGCTTGGAGATATCGATGAAACTGCATTTAAACGATTAATCAAGAAAGCGACTAAGAATGAACGCGAAGACTAAGCACATTTTATCTTTTGGCTCCTGAGACTCAGCTTGCAGGAAGAGAAAAGCGTGCCGATCACTATAATTTCAAAAGAGGAATCATGAAAAAAAAGAGACCCAAAAAACGAAAACCAATTGTTCTAATGTCAGGCGAAGGTCGAGTCTATCCTATGGGTCGAATTAGAAGTATATTCAAAGCTGATGGTAAAGAAACGGACAATCAGTATTCCATTTCGGAATGGTGGCTTGAGCCCAATACGAAGGGGCCACACACTCACGCCCAAGACTATGATCACGCATGGTATGTAATTAAAGGGACTATGATGATTTTAATTGAAAATAAATGGATTAATTGTTCTGAAGGATCTTTCGTCGTAATTCCAGCGGGAGTACCTCACGGTTTTGAAAATCGATCTAAAAAGAAAGCTGGAATTCTTAGCTTCAATAACGAGGCGGGATTTGAAAAAGAAATGGCGGGAATATCTAAATGGTTTCATGAGAACCCCCCTGACAACGCCGTTTAAGTCGCCTATTGGCACTTATATCCTGGAAATGTATAGACCTGGTTTTCGAGTTATTTGGTGTTGGGTTTGAAGTTCTCTAACTAGAGTTTATTCAAAATTACTGAGGGTTTGATTTTTTCTCGATCTGAGGTTGATAACGTCAATAATTACTGTAGGACCGGTCCGGGGTTCTATTCTCGCTATCTTCGCCACTATTTTTATGTATTTAAACGGTTTTCCGGTTGGTAAACATGCACCATAGCTCCAGTACTGAAAACTTTCGTGTCGACCAGCTTAAGGTACAGGGGCGTGCTTAGCTTTTCAAACAGACTGAAACCGCTGCCCGCCGCCACAGGATGCACGGCAATGCAGAACTCATCGACAAGACCTGTTTGAACCAAACTTTGGGCAAATTCAACGCCTCCATGAGCCATCAAGTCTTTGCCTGCTTGTTTCTTAAGAGCTGTGATCTCATCGGCCAAGTCACCTGTGATAACCTTCGCTTCCGCCCAACTCTTCGCGCTCGAGACCTGAGCAGGATCAAAGCCTTTTTTCGAAAAAACAATTTTAGGAATTTCGTTCATGGGCTTAGCAAGAACTCCGCTAGCATTGGGCCAAAAAGAAGCCATCTCGCAGAAGGCTTTTCGACCCATCAAATGAGCCCCTGCTTGCCCCATTTTTTCTCCCACCCATGCCGCTCCCTCGGGGCTCCTGGATTTAGCAAAATCGAACTTTCCATCGGATGATTCGATAAATCCATCGATCGAAACAGATATTCTTAATATTAATTTTCTCATTAGGTCTCCAAGCTGGTCACAGTGCAATAGCGTCTCGTCTTCCTTGGACCGAAATGCGATTATATCGCTTTAGACGGCATGAGCAAGGCATTCATTTACAAAATTATCTACTCATGCCCACCACACTTAAAGGAAAAGCCATAACGGATGGGTAGCATTTCCAAACTCCGTTTAAGAGGAGGCTAGCGTAATGCGTTCGTGTTCGTTTCACCAACGGCTGAAAAGTCCCCATCATTTAGGGCTAGAAATACGCAAGCATGATCGTCCATAATAGGAACAACCCGGACGAAGTAACCCGAAGTCCGTGCTGAACAGACCATCCGCTTACCTACTTTCGTCACAATGATCGGTCCCAGGACATTAGGGTCCATCCCTTGAACAGGAACATCCATCAAATCAAAGAGTGCCTTTGCGGAGCTTCCAACAATCCTCACACCTGCTGATCCGTTCTGAAAAACAGTCACCTGGCTCGTTTCTGTTTCAGCAAAAGCCGAAGAAGCTGATACGCCTGCCAGAACTGCTGCTGCGAAAATACATTTTATTTTTTTCATTTAATATCCCTCTTTATGCGTCGATTTTAACGGAAACGAAAAAAGAACTTCGATCCGCTAAGGGTTCTCTACCTCGCTATGGTCTTTATCCAAACTTGAAACTCCCAAGGTCGGATAAATTTGTTTGTTGCCCTGTCCTATAAGCTTGCGCAAACGAACTAGGAACGGATAATAGAATCCTAGGATACTGCTATGCTACTCAAAGGTCGGAATAGAGATGGAAGTATGAATAGTCTGAATAAACAGCTAAGTGCCGTTTTGACGGTGCCGAAGGCAAGGCGTAAGCCGCGTATAATGACTTATGCGGCGGCCACAGGGTGCGCGAGTAGCCCATCTCATTTGGATCGATCGGCGTGCTTTTCTCTTCTGCGAAGAGCCGCTGCGATG
>JBDSKY010000335.1:0-2920 GCA_039916675.1 Bdellovibrionia bacterium | reverse complement strand
CGCCGAGGCCAGTACTGATTTAACGGTGACGTAGGGCACCTTTTTATCTGCGATTATTAATATTTTCGAATCTGCTTTTACGTCGGCGTTTGCCTGAGAGATCAGTTCTTGACGTTTGCGTTCTTTTTCTAAAGCCGTATTTACCGATTGCGACGAAAGATTGGCCAGGACTTCTCCAGGTGCAAATCTAAAGTTTTGGAGTGCGGCCACAGGTTTACTTTCCACCTGGACCCCGTTCTGCGTTATCTCCAGCTTCAATGCTTCTTTGCTTAAAGCCCCAGCTTCTGCTTCGGGGATCATCATTCCAGCGGGGGGACTAATATTAACGGGGCTCATAGCGAAGGATTTGAGTAGAAAAACAAGAATAATAGTGAAAATATCGGCCATTGAAGTGATTTGGAGGGCCATCTCGGAGCTAACGTGAGACTTCTTCTTTCTATAGCGACTTGACATACTAAAATCCCCCTAGAAGAACTGCAGGGGTTAGCTTGCGAAGCTTTTCCATTATTTTTATGACGTGGATATATTCAATATCGTTAGCAGCGCTGAGTATAACTGAGTCTGACTGAGGCCACTTGGTCTTTATGTTGGTTAATTCACGAGTGAGGCCCACAAAATCCCAGTCTCCTTGAGCCGCAGGGAGGGTGATTTTATCTGTGGCTTTTCCGCTGAGCTGAATTTCCATTCCAAACTGCTCTTTGAGTTCGAGTTGGACGATGATGGGAGGGGGAGCATCTTTGGATGCCGTCTGTCCTGCTGCGCCTGCTCCTGCATCCAGAATTCCAATGGAAATAAAAGATGCAGAGACAAGCATGAAGGTGATTAGGACCGTAAAACAATCGATAATAGGAGCGAGATTTAAGTCGAAGTCTTGAGAGGGGCCACGGCCGCCGCCGCCACTGACGTTCATTTTAGTGCTCTCCTGCTGATGGGTTTTCTGCAGCGTAGAAGCGCTGTTTAAGTAAATCTAAGGTTTTAACTGAGGAGGTTTCCATCTCTGCAATTAACTGGTTGGAACGATTTACTAGTAAACTGAAAGCAATCATGGCCGGGATAGCGACAGCAAGGCCCATCATGGTGGCATTCATGGCGGTTGCGATACCCGCTGAGAGTAGAGCTGATTTCTGTTGCGCATCAGCGTGTCCTACGGCTTCGAAGGAGTGAATCAGACCGAGGATGGTTCCGAACAAACCCAGCAAAGTTGCTACGTTGGCAATAGTTGCAAGGAAACTGGTTCGTTTTATAATAATCTGAGTAGCATCGCTAACTGCGATGTGTAGGCCGTCTTCGATTACAGATTCAGGGAGGTGGGATCTGCTGATGCCAGTTTTCACAATTTTAGCCAAAGGTTTGTCCTTATATTTATCGCATTCCTTGCTAGCGTCTTGGAGCTTCCCAGCCATTACGAGCTGGGAAATTCTTTCAAAAAAACCGTCGCTGTCGCGGAGTGGATAAATATTATAGAGCGCCACTACTCTTTCAATAACAATTGCAATTCCAAATGCGCCCGCAAGTAAGATAGGAAGGGTGTGGCTTAAGTTATCTTTAATAAATTCAAAAAATGACATACAATTCTCCTTTAAAAAATCGTTAAACTCCGGTTTTTGGTTGATAGTTAATACTTATTTTATCAGTTGCAGACAGACTAAGTACAAAATTTGGATCGACGAATGTGACTTGGTTGCCATTGATTACATAGGCAGAGCTATCTACAATTGAAACACTTCCGTCAGCATGAATAATTGTAATCTGCATATCTTCGCCACTTGTAGGTACACGAGATAAAGTGAAGGTGCTTTTCCGTGTGACGATCTGCTGCCCAATCGCGTCCAAAATAGGTGAATAATCGCTGGCGGAGATATCCATGACAAGAGAGTTTCCACTCACCAAGTTTCCAAGAGCAATGTATCGATCGCTGCGATTTACCTCTATTGCTTTAAAAGTCCCTACGCTCGTAGCGCTGACAAAGCGGGAGGCTTGAAGGGTCTGCATCCCGGCCGCTGTGGTCGGTGTAATTGTAGCAATAAAGTAGTTGGGACTTTCAGTAGTGGTATTATCGAGGGTTTGAAAGAAAGTGTCTAAACTTTGTTTAACGTCTGCTAAAGGAAGCAACTTACTTTCGTCTACACAGATCCCTAGAGTATAAGTCGATCCATCCACTGTCTTAGATGTACAGGAGGTTCCTGCATCACCGTAAGTACATCCAGCGGCAGGATCGCTACAACAAACATGGCTAGTTATTTGTGAGCTTCCACCGTTAAGTGAAAGAAGCGACGCCTGGTCACAGGCATAGGAAGAGAAGGGATTAAAGTTAGCCGGAGGGGTAGAAGGAAGTGCCATGGACTGGTCGTCTTCATCGGAAACAAAAATGATTCCGCGGAGTGATCCAGCTCGAAAGAAGGCAGTGTCCGTCTGTTCATTGTCTGCCAATAATTGAAGGACGGAGCTAAGTCCTCTTTCGGATCCCGAACCAGAGCTTCCGGTGGAGGCGTTGATCATGAAATTATCTACTAATTGTCCAATCCAGGTTGCATCTCCTAGAGTTCCGGTAGGGGGCATAGTTGTAATGATGGCTTTACCTGAGTGGACGGTATCATTTTGCACAGTGTTAACACATTGAGAAAGACTGGATTCACCTGCGCTAGTATTGGGATGGAGGCAATGAGAAGTTCCTGAGTAAGTGGTTTGATCATCTCGAATGGCGCATTGCGTAACGCCTTTCATGAAGTACGGCATTGCTTCCATACAAAATGAGGTGAGGGGGCCGTCGTGGATTCCAGGTAAAAGCCGGGCATAATTGGCGCCCCAGAGAGGATTTAGAGCATTGAAGTCAAAACCATTATTAAAAAATCCGGTGACCAAGTCAACTAGCCCCGTATTCCAAGAGGGATTTTGGAAGGTATTTAGTCGTGAATATATG
>JBDSKY010000334.1:0-3740 GCA_039916675.1 Bdellovibrionia bacterium | reverse complement strand
AGTAAACATGGGGGATCGTGCAAAATTCTCTTCGATAATTTCGTGAGTTTGAGAATTCGTGTAAGTAATATGGCAATCCACTTGAGGCAACAAAGGGAAAGGAGTGGACTTAAAATAGAATGAAAATGGGAGAGGCTTCAAATCCCCCGGCTGAGCTTCCAGGCGACTGTAGTCAATACTATCCTTATGGAGCCTAGGAGGTGTTCCGGTCTTAAGTCGCCCCAATTGGAACCCTAATTTTTCGAGGCTTAAACTCAATCCCACCGAAGCGCGATCCCCTAACCGTCCCCCTTCAGTCTGATCAAACCCCATGTGCATGACTGCTTTAAGGAAAGTCCCCGAAGTAATAACAACCGATCGGGCCTTAACCTCAGATCCGTCTACCAATCTAACTCCTAAAACGCGTTGCCCATCGAAAAGAATTTCCGTCGCTTCGAGAGGCAGAATTGAGAGGTTAGGAACGGTTTCCAAAAATTCCTGCATCCGCTGAGCATAAAGAGCCTTGTCACACTGAGCTCGTGAAGAGCGGACTGCCGGGCCCTTACTAGAGTTCAAACGGCGATACTGAATCGCCGTTTTATCTGTATTCATCCCCATGATACCACCTAAGGCATCGATTTCCTTAATGAGTTGCCCCTTGGCCAGACCGCCCATCGCAGGATTACAGGACATAAACCCGATTCGCTTCTTGTCCAGAGAAAATAGCGCAGTGCGACATCCCATGCGTGCTGCAGCATGAGCTGCTTCGCAGCCTGCGTGGCCTCCCCCTATTACAATTACATCAAAATCGGTCATGCGGGGAGAGATACCATTACCTGTATTAACTCGTCAACTGTTGCGTACGAGGAGAACTGAACATTCATAATCCAAATTGAGCGTGGAATTAGTATTAGGAGGGGGGCTCTAGCGCTAAGATTAGTGCTCCAGTTTGTAGCTGGGTTTCAAGAAATTCACGTTTGAAACTGCTCCGTTTCCACTAAACGTTACTGTCAGGAAGCCTTTGGGAGCCAATGAAGGTGCGTAATCAACAGTAGCCTTAAGAATCACATGCTGATTTGATTGATCAATATTCCAATCAACATTAGGAGTTCCCCACACCGCAATAACAGGGTCTCCACTGTAATTGAACGATACTTGAGATCCTCCCAGGTAAATCGGTCCACCAGACAAATTCATAATTCTAATTGTCCTTTGATCTGAAATTGAAGTATCTATTTCTACCCCAATAGGAACTCTTTCATAGAGAGCTTCAAATACATTCCCGGTCAACTGAGTAGCAAACTCTGCAGTGCCCAAACTTCTCTCGGCGGCTATCAAATCTGACACCGTTAGGAAACCAGCCGACAAAAACCCTGCACACACTAGTTTCATCCAAATCCGACTAGAATACCTAAATATTCTAATAAAACATATCAAGCTATTTTTAGTCGCCTTTCTTTTCGAACCCATGCAAGGCAACCGCATGAAACGGCGTACAGAGTACAACTGCTACTGAACGGTCCCTCGCCATTTCACACGATCATTTAAAAAATCTCTTCTGCCCAGAGGTCGTTCTTCCCTAACCAACTTTTTTCTTAGGAATTCGTCCTTCTTCTTTTATCTCAAGATCTTCTTTTTTAACCTGGCCTTGAACTTCCTGTTGATCAAAGACCTGTTCCTTTTTGATACGAACTTCCTCTTTCACCACAGGTCGTTTGGAAATCGTTACTTCCTCTTCTCTCAGAGGAATTGAGATCGTCTCTTCCTGGAATACATCTTTCCCTTGAGTCAGGCCTTCCGATACAGCACCCTCTACAGCAGGCCCTCGCTCGATTCTAACTTCCTCTCTCATCACGGGAATAGTGAAGTGCTTGAGCTCTGTATGGACAACTTTTCGAATATTGAGACGTCCTGCTTCTTTTAACGTTTTCGTCGCCTGCAGCTCCTCTTCCACAATTGGAATTTTAGCTTCATTGGCTTCAACCGCCTCAACATTTACATGCCTGCGAGTGTATTCTTCACTGGGTTGAGCAATCAACTCTCCAGCTTCAAGATCTGTGGTTTGCGCCCAGCCTTGATATTCCTCTTCCCTCCAAGGAGAGAGTTCATCACTGGTCTGGTATAAATGAATACCATCTTCCTCAATATCGCGAATATCCTCATACCGAGCGGTAAAATCTTTAGGGAAGAAAATCCCCTTCTCTAAAACAAAGAAATTATCACACAGCTGAATTATCTTTCCGACATCGTCACCATCGCTGGTTTTCACTCTCAAACCTTCGTTCAAATTCGGATATTTTTTTAAAGCCTCATTTTTTGAAATCATAATTTTACCCCTTACTTTGACTTCCCATTAAGGTTTGCAATTTGCGTTCCTAACGTCAAGGGGCGACAATTAGTTCCTGAATAACTTTTCCACATCCTTCACATTGAAGAGGCGCAAGACCCAGCAATTTTTCGATCGTCGGACGAATATCTAAATGGGTGTACCCGCCTGCCCCAACCCCATTTTTCTGCTCTACTCTATTTGATTTAGAAGTTTTGTTAGAACCATTCATAAGATTTTTGCCCGGGTTCCGGCCATAAATCCAAATATACTTAGATTCTGGAGTACCAGTACCATGCCCCCCCCAACTGTTCCCGTTTCCTCGCCCGTGGTCGGTTGTAATAATGACCGTTGTAGAACGACCGTAATCATCCATTTCATTCAAGGTATCAAACAAATTTTTAATCTTATCATCATAACCCTTCAAAGTAGAAATGTACTGCGGGTAATTCCCTTTGTGTGCCCACTCATCTGAGTCATTCAGCGATATAAAGAGAAACCTAGGTTTGTTGTTTTTCAAATAGTTTATCGCATGAGCAAAAGTATATTCATCTTTTCTACCATCCCAAGACGGGGAGTCTTCTTTTTGTTTCTTGTTAAGAAGAACCGTAGTGGAATCGACCACGCCTTCCCGAACCTCTCGGACACCGGCGTTTACAAAAGTACGACCTTCCTGATGTTCTACAGCATTAAGAATCTCATCCCATGAAGCTATCGTGGCAACTTCGGTCTTCTGTAAATTAAGCTTAGTGAGAATGTTTTCCTGTAATGTTTCAACGGATATTCTCCCACACGAATTGAACTTACAGGCTGTAGTTTTACCTGCCATAATGCTCTGATATGCAGGCAAACTAATCAATCTGGTGTTTGAGATAGTCGCTTCACTTCCATTTTTCCGATCGCCTGAAATAAATGAACCATTGCCAATAGTAGATTTTATATATTTAAAAATTTTTGGTTCGTTTACGCCTAAATCAAGTAAGGGATCAGAGCCATGAAAAAACTCCTGCCACCGGACCCCATCTAACATAAGCAATATGACATTAGGTTTACTGATATCTGCAGTGGCAGAGCAACCTATAGAACTAATCAACAGCATTACCAAAAAGTTAACGTATCTCATGATTTTAACCCTTCCAATCATTCTTATACATTTTAGTCCTGCGTAACGCCCCATTGTTCGTAAAAAACGAGTTCGGCCATCGAGAGCTCAGGCAACCACCCAATTGTCTTGAGTTGAGGTGCGGGATCAAAAGAATCGCAATAACCTACGCACAAATACGCAACTGGGACAACGTCGACCGGCAACTTTAATATCGACCTTAGGTGTTCTGGCTTAATAATGCTTACCCAGCCAACCCCCACACCTTCACATCTTGCGGCTAACCATAAATTTTGAACTGCGCAGACCGTACTATAGAGGTCCATCTCAGGC
>JBDSKY010000333.1:0-2863 GCA_039916675.1 Bdellovibrionia bacterium | reverse complement strand
GTTGCGTGATTGCTCAAGGTCATTTCGTGACTGTTCGAGGTCGTTTCTAGATTGTTGAAGGTTGTGCCGCGATTGATTGTTAGCTCTTCCAGTTGCTAATGCCGAGATTTCTCTTTTTATCAATCGTCCGAGACCAGAAAGAGTTGATTTGTTTATAAAGTCGTTGGCACCCACTTTTATAATATCTAAAGTGCCTCTTTCATTAATCTGGCCGGATATTAAAATAATCGGGATGTTGACGTTGTCCTTCCGAATAATCTTAAGTGCTTCAACTGAGCTGAATTCGGGCATTTGAAAATTTATTAAAACGATATCCCACATTTCGGTTTGAAGTGCTTTTTTAAGTGCTTCGGAATTACAAACACTTGAAACATTAGGGTATTTCCCCTCAAACGTCAGAGTTTTTGAGAGTACGGTCGCCATTGCTTCGTTATTATTTATAAATAGTATTTTTGGCGCAGATTTCATTTTATTTCCGTAAGACTTTCTCCTGTTTCTTTCTATCGGTAGATAGGGGGGCTTATTGAAGTAAATTTATATGGCTCGCCGCGCTATGCTCCAAATATTGACCCTGCGAAAAGGTTCAGGTAAACAAGGAACAGAAAAGAGATCTTATTATGAAAAGCTTACTTGTATGTTCTTTTGTGATGTCAATGTTCGGCCTAAATGCTTTTGCTGATACGACTTTGGATTGCCGAGATTTCTCGAATCAGGCTTTCGGTGGCTATGAAGTGCAGATTTTGACAAAAGAGGATCTTACATCGACCGCGCGAGTTTTTTCCAAAACAACGGTACTAGCAAATTTAGTGTGTAATGACATTGAGTCTGATCTTACTATGCAAGACGCAGCTCAACCCATCCTAGGCTGTTATGAAGAGTATTTGAATGACAGCGGGTATTCTGTGTTACTTACCGACGAAGATTTTAGTGGCAAACAGTATGCAACCTTGAGCCGGGTTTCTTTTACTGGTACTAAAGAGCTTGCTAAGCTTCCTTGCCAACTTATGGAAATTCAATAAAGTTGCGAAGCTTTATTTTGATGAATTTTTAATTTTAAAGGAGTTCAATGAAACACCCAAATGCTTTGCTACTTGAAAAACTTTATTCTGATTTTGTTAAAAATGACTTTACATCATTTATAGCTGCCTGCCCTGAGGAGATTGCTTTTCAGATTCCAGGAAATAGTAAGTTAGGCGGAAAGTATGACAAGAAGACTTTTATCTCTGATTTCATTCCAAAACTGAAGGACCTGTCGGCTGGGTCTTATAAGCTTGAGGTCCATGATGTCCTGGCAAGTGATAGGCATGCTGTTGTATTGGCCTCAAGTTCTATTTCACATAGTGGTAAAACCATCGAGCTTCGGACAGTCCATGTCTGGCGCTTTGAGAATGGCAAGCCGGTAGCGTTTTATGAATACCCTAGGGACCTGTATCAATTTGATTTGGTTTGGGCTTAAGGTCTTTCAGGGCGGAAAGCGGCTTTTGTAAATGATAGTAGCTTGGGCTAACTCGATCAATTGTCGCCCCTCCTAGGCAGGTTTCGCCTTGATAGAAAACGATTGCCTGGCCAGGGGTTAATGCTCTTTGAGGTTGATCAAATTCAATCCGAAGGTCTCCGTTGTGTTCTTCGGAGACAGTGCATTCATTCTCAACTTGGCGGTATCTTGCCTTCGCTTTGCATCGAAATGGAAACGTAGGGAATTCTCGGTTGGATACCCAATAGGGATCTTTAGCTGTAAGAGCGTCAGAGTAAAGAGCGGGATGTTGGGAGCCTTGGCCGACAAATAGTAGGTTTTTGGAAACTTCCTTGCCGACAACAAACCAGGGTTCACCTTGTCCACCAATTTGAAGACCTTTTCTTTGTCCTAGTGTGTAGAAGGCTGCGCCATGGTGTTGTCCAATAATTTTGCCGTCTAAATTGCTGATAGGGCCCGGTTTGGCGGCCAAGTATTGACTAAGGAAATTTCTAAAATTGCGCTCTCCGATAAAACAAATTCCGGTGCTGTCTTTTTTCTCGTGAGTAATTAGCCCGTATCGTTTCGCAATTTCACGGACTTCACTTTTTTGAAGATGCCCGATGGGAAACAGAATTTTGGAAAGCTTTTCCTCTTGAAGAGTGTAGACAAAGTAGGTTTGGTCCTTGCCGGGGTCCGCGCCTTTAACCAGACGGTTATGACCGTCAGTCGATATGTTTTGGCAATAGTGGCCGGTAGCAAGGAAGTCGGCTCCTAGTTCGAGCGCTTTTTTAAAGAACAGGTCGAATTTGATTTCACGATTACAAAGGATGTCGGGGTTAGGGGTATATCCGGCTTTGTACCCTGCCAGAAAGTCCGCAAAAACTTTATCCCAATATTCTTGAATAAATTCAATGGAGTAAAAGGGGATATCTATTTTTTCGCAGACTCGAGCGACGTCCTCAAAATCCTGCGTGGCCGGACAGTTGCCGTTTTCGTCCTTTTCATCCCAGTTTTTCATAAAAAGGCCAATAACTCTGTATCCTTGCTGTTTCAGTAACAGCGCTGCTACAGATGAGTCGACACCACCGGACATGCCTACGACAACGGTTTGTGAAGAGCTGGAAGATGAAAGAATGGCACCGGAATTCTGTAACTCGGACACAGGGATAAAACCTCTTTTTGCTTAGTGAGCTGAATCGTTTGGGGTTCTTATCAAAAATGGAGGGTTTTAGTCAAGTAGAGTGTTCCTGAAAGCTCTCATTTACAAAGGGAGGGAGCTGCAAAGATAGTTTAACTGGATAAATTGCTCTTTGTTACTCCATGTGGGCTATTTTCAAGTTTTTAGGTTGATAAAATCGGTGACCCCTCAAAAATTAAAAAGTCATCATCTAGTTCTCAGCTTGCTGC
>JBDSKY010000332.1:0-2897 GCA_039916675.1 Bdellovibrionia bacterium | reverse complement strand
GAGTGAGGAGAGTTTCAATCATCGAGGCGCGTGTGGCTGCAGTGCCGATGCCACAATCTCGAATGGCCCGAGCCAAATCGCGATCCTCAAGTTTCCGACCCGCATTTTCCATAGCGGACAAGAGAGTGGCCTCCGTTAAATGCGGCGGTGGCGTGGTCTTTTTTTCGAGAGCTTTTACTTCTTTTACTTCGACTGCCAGCCTCTCCTGAATCCAAGAAGGCAGATTGGGAGATCCTGATTCTTCGTAAAGTCGAACTTCAAGACGTTTCCAGCCTTTTTCCAGCAGCGTGGTGCCCAGAGTTTGAAAGATATAAAAATCTGCGGATGTAGATGTAGATGTAGATGTAGATAAAGATATAGATTTAGACGGTAGGTCAAGAGCATCTGCCGTAACTTCGGTAAGTACTGTAGTCAATGAAGTAAGATAATTTTCCTGCCAAGCGGCCAAGAGACGGCGGCAGATCAAATCATAAATTTTCTTTTCGTCTGAATCCAAAGATCGATGCCCAGGGTCTGTTTCCGTTGGAATGATGGCGTGGTGATCAGAGACCTCCTCATCATTTACAAAACGCTTTCCCAAAGGAATAAGCCCTGTTTTAGGCCCTAATAAAGAATCGTAGGGACGTCGAATGATACTAACTATTCGAGGAAGCGTTTCCGCTACAGACCCAGACAGATAACGGCTATCCGTTCTTGGGTAACTGATGAGTTTATGTTTTTCGTAAAGGGATTGAGCCACCTCCAAAGTGTGAGCGGCAGAAATCCCAAATAATCGATTGGAATGACGCTGCAGTTCCGTCAAGTCATAGAGAAATGGAGGGGGCTCGGAGATCTCTTTCGATTTTACCGACAAAACTTGCGCACTTCCCTTACCTACTTCGGCCAGGATTTCTTTACTGAGAATCCCGTCAGGAGGGAGACGGCAAGTTTTAAGTTGCTTCATTTCTCCCAATTTAGACTTAATTCCGCAGTACATACCTGAATAGAATAGTGGCTCTGAAGCATCTGAGACAAGTAATGAACTTTCTGCAGTTGACCTCTCAGTAAGCGCTGAGCTTCCAACGGTCGACCTGTTAGCAAATTTTGCAACTATTTCAAAATAGGCCTCAGGTCTAAAATTCAAAATTTCCAATTCGCGGGTAACTACCAGAGCCAATGTGGGAGTTTGAACTCGACCAACAAAGAAGGGTTCTCCAGTCGCGAGCGCATACGCTCTCGAATAATTCATCCCCACGAGCCAATCCGCTCGACTCCTTCCGCGTGCAGCTTGCGCTAAAGAGTCATATTTCCCAGAATCATAAAGATTATCTAGGCCCTTCCGAATTGAATCTGCAGTGAGAGAGGAGATCCAAAGTCTTTTATACGACTTTTCAAATTTTGCGGCTTCGACAATGTAGCGAAAAATAAGTTCGCCCTCTCGGCCCGCATCTGTTGCGCAGATAACTGAGTTTGCAGAGTGAAGCAGTCTTTTAAGCAATTCAAATTGAGCTTTTGTATTATCGATAATTTTCAGGGGCCAGGTCACGGGAACCATAGGAAGAGTACTCTTCTTCCATGTTTTCCAATCTGGCTGAATCTCAGAAGGCTCAGGAATTGTAATCAGGTGACCTATGGCCCAAGTAACCGTATAGGCATTCCCAGTTAAATAACCCTGACATTGATCCTTGGCACCCACTACTCTTGCAATGTCACGAGCCACAGATGGCTTTTCCGCTATGATGAGAGTGGTGTTTGAAATCCCGGATGATGCCATTGCTTTCAGCTAAACCTTCTCCATGAGAAAGTGTAGTCAAATATCGCAGGGTAGCCATAGTTTATTTATTAAGAGTTTGGAATACGGACCTATTTTTAGATTTTGAGAGAAAATGGGCGAGGACATTTGGCGTCATAAGGATGGAGATGGTGGATTAGAGGAAATGTGATGAACTTTAGAAATTGCGAATGGTCAAATTTCGCAAATAGTGAAGTTTAGGGCCGAAGGTGCCTACCCTTCGGGCACTTTCTTCGCATTTTTGGAAATCTTTGCGCATTTTTGGAAATCTTTGAATGGTACTATTCCCAGAAATCCACTTTTCCACTGCTGAGTGTGTAGATCGATCTCTCAATCTTCACTTTCCCCGCTTGCACTGCCTCTCTAACAATTTTGGAACGACTTAATAAATCAGCAGCGACCGCAGACACATTCTTCCGTGCTACATTTCTTAATGTGGGATCCAGACTTGCGTCATGCTCGGGATCTATTCCCAAATTATCGCGGATCTCTTGAATCAAATGATTCAAACTCGCAGAGCCGGCGTCTTCGTCGGCATGTCCACTGACAGCTGCCTTAATCGCCCCGCACGAATCGTGGCCCATAATGACGATCAATCGAGACCCTAGATTGGCGACTCCATATTCAATGCTTGCTACGACATCTTCATTTAAAATATTACCAGCAACCCGGACCGTAAATAGCTCGCCGATGTCCTGATCGAAGATCCGTTCAGGCGGAACTCGGGAGTCGCTGCACGAAAGTATAATGGCATCTGGGGCTTGGCTCGCCTGATGGCTTGCTAATTTCTGATCGTCAATACCGCAATGAGTTGCTTGGCCGGAGGCAAAACGTTTGTTGCCCTCAACAAGATCCTGTAAGGCTGACTGTGAAGAATGGCCCCCCGAAGCCCCGCAAAGAGCTACCGCTAAACTAGCAACCGTCAGAAGTGGCTTTACTTTTGATAGCATGAGGTTGTTTCCTTGAAGTTGGCAGATGCAAGTTCAGGGCAACCGTGAGTTATTGAATGATTTATTTTTTAATGTTGTTTTTGGTGGGAAAGATAAACTTAAAGAGAAAGAAAAAAAATGGGGGCATCGAGCTAGCTTAGCGCCGGGCTTCCCCGGTACTAGAATCGCCGCAGACG
>JBDSKY010000331.1:0-4146 GCA_039916675.1 Bdellovibrionia bacterium | reverse complement strand
AAAACTAACATAAAATCTCCATCTTTATATATATAGGCAAGTATTCCGTTACCATACGACTATCTAGACTAATGCCTCCGGCCTTGCAACTATCTTCTACAATGCGTCATTTTTTTAACGCTTCGCGGGCCTACAAATGAGCAAATCTAAGTCAGAACGTAGAAGGAGACCAGCTCAGTCGAAAGCTAGTCCAAGATGAGATTAAGCGTAGAGCTGCCATCGTTTGAACCGAGTCAACAACAGCAAACTGGGGATCATCAGCAAGAGAGCAATAATATAATAGGTTTCCCAACCTACAGCCTTGGCCAGCCATCCTGTAGGAGTACCAGCTAGCGTTCGGGTAAGTGCCATCAAACTCGTCAACAGTGCAAATTGCGTGGCTGTAAATTTCGGATTACAAAGGCTCATTAGGAAGGCAGAATATGCCGCATTACCCATTCCACTAAAAAAATTCTCGCTAGAAATAGCAGCGACCATCATTGGATAATTGTGGCCCACCTTAGCGAGGGCTATAAAACATATGCTGGATATTCCTTGTAGAATTCCAAAAATCCAAAGAGACCTCTGCATGCCCAATCGCATAAACCAGGCGCCTCCTACAAAGGTACCCACAATGGTTGCTACTAAACCAAAACCTTTTGAAACTGCTCCTATTTCTGTTTTCGTAAAGCCGAGTTCCAGCATAAAAGCGGTCATTAATGCCAGAGTCATAACTACATCAAGCTTATAGGTCACAATGAAAACCACTAGCTCTATAACACCTGTCCTTCTAAAAAACTCTTTTAGGGGCTCAATGACCGCTTCCTTCAAAGAACGCGGGGATCTCTCTTTTAAAGGTGGTTCATCTGAAAATATATTGGCAATAATTCCAACTGACATTGCAGCAGCCATACACAAATACACCTGCCCCCACGAGAGATGGTCAGCCAGAATCAACGCAAACGCGCCTGAAAAAAGCATAGCGAGACGATAGCCCAAATTCGAAACAGCGGCTCCTATCCCGTATTCCGACTGAACAAGGATTTCCGTTTTATATGCGTCTACTACAATATCCTGGGAAGCCGAGAAAAATGCGACGCACACTGCAAGAGCGGCAATCACGCCAGGCGAAAGCGCTGGGTCAAATAATGCCATCGCACTAATACTTAAGACGAGCGCCAGTTGAGCAATCAAAATCCAACCTCTCCTGCGGCCCAAGAACGGAGGTATGAATCTATCCAAAGCGGGTGCCCAAAAAAACTTTAGAGTATAGGGTAGTCCCACCAGGGAAAAAATTCCAATCACTGCCAAGTCAACTTCTTGAGTGACCATCCATGCTTGTAAAGTACTTCCAACCAAGGACAGAGGGACCCCCGAGGAAAACCCCAAAAGAAAGACGGTCATCATTCTGCGATTAGAAAAGACAGTTAGAATTGATTTCATTTTTTCCCAGCAGGCCGCTTGGGGGCTAAATAATAAAGAGTACCAAAACTTTTCATCACACCAGCATAGCGTTTACTTTCCTCTCCACTCCCCCAAAACAGATCCACTCGTCCTCCTCCAGTTATAGCCCCCCCAATATCCTGATCGAGAACAAATCTGCTTACGGGTTCAAAAGAGCTAGGTTTTTCACTCTCAGGCATCGGAAAAACGGGTTTGTCGAAACTCAAAAAAGCCAACGCTCCCTTAGGAAAAAACTTCGGGTCTGTCGCAATAGTTCGTCCTCCGGTGCCAGGCACTCCTAAGTAGGTAATTGCCCGTTGTTCCGAATTCCGAAAAAAAACATAACTCGGATTTTTATTCAAATAACTCTGCATCTCTTCCTTAGGAAGTTTTCTAAGATAGTTTTCGATAGTGTAGAGATTTAGATCATCTTTTGGAATGAAATCTTTAACAAACTTGCCTACGGGTTCGTAAGGCTGCCCGTTTTTCTCGGCGTAATTGATATAGAAATACTTACCGTTTCCTAAATCCACAGTGCCGGAGCCTTGAATCTGAAGAATGAAGGCATCCAAGGTATCCACCCAGCAAAGTTCTAATTTTTTCCCTTGAAGCGCTTCTTTAGAATCAATCTCTTCACGGGAGTAATAGGGCAAGAGTGTTTTATTTACTAACCAACCTCTGAGCTTTCTATCCGTTGCATACTTTTTGTCAAAAAGCGCTAAATCTAAACCGATTATATCTTCAGGGGCCTTGTAAAGAGGGGTGGAAAATCGCTCAGTCTTTTGCAAAGAACCTTGAATATGGGGTTCAAAATAGGACGTTATAAAAACTTGTCCCCAGTCATTCTGTCCATAGACTTCGTAGAAATCAAATTCCGTTTCAACCGCTCTATAGAAATCTGCCGAATTAACTGCAGCGCGTCCTATTTTCAATAGCCGATGCAATCCCGACAAATACTCGGCTTTTGTAAAGTATTCTTCACCAAAAAGAAATTCATGTGGAGCAACATCACCCTCTAAGTACCTAATTTCTGCTTCAACAGCGTTAAGCAGTGTAGGCAAGGGCAAGTCATCTTGAATCTCAGGAGCAGCCACCCGTCGCATGGCCTCTTTCTGGTTCTGCAAAGGTGCTCGTGCGCAACCTCCCGTAGCCAATATACCTAACGATCCCAAAGCAGAGGTCGCTAGAAGTACGAAACCAAATAACCCGAATCTACGATTCGTTCTGTTGAAAAGCATTTGACGCATAAACGTTGAATCATGAGGAATAATTCTGCCTTTGTCAATTCAATGGGGCATCTCGCTCAAGACACGTAAACTTGCCAAATTTTTTCATTGCACTGCGCGATTGCCCCTCTTACCATCATTCATACGATAGAAAATTCTATCGGAATGGAAAACAAGCCAGGTTCCCCCTATGAATGTTTGTAAAATATTAGAGACCAATCCCATTATCGTAGACCTAGCCGCGGGATTTTTCTGGGGGTTTGGTGCCCTGGCCACACTCCTGGCCGTTTTGATTCCTGCCCTCGCGGTCTCAGGCGTTCCTTCCCGACTCTTGCTGGATTTGTTTTATTACTATTTAATAAATTTAGTTTTTCGAATCCTCATCCTGGGTTTATCTCTTCTTATTCCCGCTTTTCTAACTTACATAATAATTCAGGACGTCTCAAGTCTCGTAAGAGCAGTGAGTTGTTCCCCAGCATTAACTCCTAGCGTCGAAATTCAAGCTGGCCTAATATTGAGCCTCTTACTCCTGCTTGAATATTGGATATCGTTTCTATATTTAGATAGTCGTTTTGGATTGGACATAAAAGAGATTAGAAAAACCTTAGGCGATGGTACCCCCAATACCAATCATCCTATCGAATTACTACGCGCAGCACAAAAACAAGGACTACTTGACCCAGGCATTCCTGAATATTTACTAAAGGACATTAAATTTGGTCTAGGAAAGAATATCAAAAATTGCAATGCAGTGACTTACGGGGGACTTCTATTTCGACCGCGACTTATCCTACCGCCCAACTTCCAAACCCTTTTCCCTGAGGAGCTGCTAATTCCAATTCTCCTTCACGAGATCGCGTTAATACGCCGCAGAGACTCCCTATTTTTTGGGATCTTTACTGCCCTATCGGTCCTTTTCCGAACGCAACTCAATCTGGGCCGTAAGCAAATCAGTTGCGATACCTACGCCCTGAATACCTTTGTACCGGAGATTGTCGTTCATACACTTTGTGCAATGCTGGGAGATATTCGTCCTGTACCCAAAGATTATCATGCCTTTCATAAGCAGACCTTTGAGCTTATCCAAGCTCACAGTGTCGGGAAATCAAATCGAGCAATTCGTGCCCGCATTATTTGGGCCGCTCAATTTTGTAATGGGGGCGGATATTTTAAAGAAGCGACGGCTATCATTTGGAAACTTCGCTCAAAAACTCCGCGAATCCTCATTGGGGTCATTTGTATTTTGGGGTTAAGTCTGCCATTCTGTTTAGAGATTAGAGAAAGCTTCCTCTATCATCCCGTTTTTCAACAAAAGTACGCTCTTCCGGGCGCTTCCCCCAAACAGGAGAAAATTCAAGATGCGTTCTCCAATTGAGGTTGTAGATAGCAAACTCATCCTTCCGCTATCCAGTCTAAAAACTGAATTCGGATTCGCCTTACTTTATTTTGGCCTACTCATTGGTATAAAAGCGTCCGATATCCTAGATAATCCTTGGCT
>JBDSKY010000330.1:0-2651 GCA_039916675.1 Bdellovibrionia bacterium | reverse complement strand
AGCGCCAGAACCAACACCAACTCCAGCGCCAGAACCAACGCCAACTCCGACACCAGAACCTACCCCGACTCCAACGCCGGCAGCAGAAGCGGTAACAAATCCGGCAGTAAACGAATCTGAACCGGCGACTCTTGCTGCAGAACCTGCAGCAACAGAGATTTCTAATACTGACAATTCCACTTCCACCACCCCAGTAAGTGCTAATAACTCAGTGGCAGAAAACACTGCTGAACTGAAAACTTATAAAGTTCGAAAGTTCGATACTTTAATGAAGATAGCATTTAAAATTTATGGAGATCCTTTTGGCTGGGATGACATTTTTCAGCTGAATAAGGAACTGATTGTTGATCCCAATCACATTCACAAAGGTATGTTGCTTAAATATAAGCCACCGCTGAATGGTAAGACTTTAGTTAAGCGAGGTCATAAATACACCATCAGACCCGGGGATACGTTGTTGGCAATTTCCCAAGCGCTCTATGGGACTTCCCGAAAGTGGAAGTCGATTTGGGTAAAGAATAACGACGTCATCCATAATCCAGAAAAAATTATGGCCGGATTAGTCATTTATTACTCTGGGGGTCATAAACCGATAGAAAAGGTGAATGCAAATTCAGATACGCAGATAGAGGCAAACAAAGAACAAAGTGCTGCCGTAGCGCCTCCGAAGTCTGTATTATCTAAATTATTCAACCTAGGATCATTAGAGCAAACCGAACCTAAAGGAACGCCCGCCCCGGCAAATAGCGGATGGGGCGCTGTTGGTAATGCTCCAACCCAACAAAGTGCTGGTGTAGTCGAAGGTCGACCTGCCCCAGTATCCCCTGGTGATTCAATGGGGCCTAATCCCACGGATGAAATCGAACCCGCTCCAGCCCATTGAGCAATTGACTTACTTCAGCTATTGTTTCTTCAGAAATGAAAAACATTTTAATTCGGCTACCGTACAGGGTCTTTATTTTGGGGCTTATCTTTTTAGCTGCCGGTTGCGCAACTCAGCCTTCCCTTAAATTGGCCAGTCCGGACGAGATTTGGCGGAGAGATCAAGCTGTAGGATCGGAGATTGCGCAGCAATTTGAATCGCGTTTGAGTTTCAAAAATAATCCGGAAGTTTCTATCTATTTGAGAAAGTTAGCCACGGCCTTATTGGAGGTGACCCCTGACCTGCAAGGCTCTTCCGTTGGTATTTGGTTGATTCGTAGCAAAAAAGGAAAATGGAAAAGTTATGCTCTCCCTGGGAACAGAATCTATCTTTCTACCGGATTGCTCCATGAACTTGAATTTGAAAACGAAATTGCGGCTGAGATTTCGATCCAATACAGCCATCTGATTCAAAAGCACGCTCTTGAACGCTTTCTCCGTTTTCAAGATGGGAAAACGGACAGTTCGCCTGGATCTGCTATCGATAACGAAGCACCCTGGAAAAATTCCCCAGCAGTTGAGTATTTTGGCCTAAATGGTGTTTTTGCTTTTTCAGAGGAAGCAGAGATATCGGCTGCAAAAATGGCGATCGGAATTTTGTATCGTGCAGGCTATGATCCTCGGGGCCTGATTTCACTTTTTGATCGATTTAAAAATAATTCGAAGCATTCCCCTTACGAAATGAGTACAATTAATAAAATAATAGAGCAAGCACGGCATGAGCTTGCCTTGCAAGCGCCCCTGAGAAATCCGATCGTGCGCTCGCCGGCTTTTATTAGAATTCAAAAGAGGATTCGAGATTTGTGAGAGAGTTTCAAAGGGAGCTAAAACAAATGATTGATCAACTAGTTCTTGGCGATGAAGAAATTTTAAAGTGGGTAAAAAAATCCAAGACAATCCAGTCCGTAGTTAGGCTTCCCGGTGATGCCAGTACACGAAAGTATTATCGAGTAGTGTCGGGTAATAAAAGTTTTATCGTTATGAGGACGGATCCGTTCTTAAATCAAAAAGGCTCCTATCCCTTCCTTGTGGTTCAGCACCACCTTGCTGCTTCTGGTATTGATGTGCCCGCTGTCTTGGATGTAGACGAGGAGAGAGGCTTTATTCTCCTGGAAGATTTGGGCGATACCACTTTTCTTCGAAAGCTTCAGTGCGTTGAAACCTCGGATACGGAACGACATTTATACGAAAAATTAATAGATGGGTTGGTTCACCTCCAGGTTCATGCCAGCCCGCAGGGTAAGACGCCTGAAATAGAAGCTTTCCGACTTCGTTTTGATTTTGAAAAATTAATGTGGGAAATGAATTTCACCATTGAGAATTTTTATCAGCTCTATCTCAAGCGTAATATTAAGGAGAAAGAACTTAAAATAATTGTCGATGCTTTAAGCAAGATTTGTTCTCTTTTAGCAGATGAGCCCACAGTCCTGACCCACCGGGACTTTCACAGTAGAAATGTCATGGTTTTTAGGGAGGAAGGCGATCCGATAGAAAGATTTGTGATGATCGACTTCCAAGACGCCCGGATGGGACCGCCTCAGTACGACCTGGCATCGTTACTGAGAGATTCTTATTATCAGCTTGAGGAGACTCAAATTGCCTCCTTGATTAATTATTACGTTATTCGATTTGAAGCAATTTCCGGCCGCATGCTTGATCGTGATCGTTTTACTTATCTCTTTGATTTAATGTCGGTGCAAAGAAATTTCAAAGCGATTGGCAGTTTTGCT
>JBDSKY010000329.1:0-7106 GCA_039916675.1 Bdellovibrionia bacterium | reverse complement strand
GCTTCAAATTGCCACTTCTCCTTTGGAGAAATGTGAACCTCATACAATCGGGATGACCAGTGCTATCTGTGCGGTCACCACTGTTTTATCGGGTCCAGGCATGGCCGAATATTGGAAAACTTTAAGTTCTATGCCTAACCCTAGTTTTGCTGCTCTTCGAGAGAAAGCCGGAAAGGGACCTGACATTCTCTTGGGAGAATGGGAGGGGGAATGGATTGCGGGAGAGGCTCGTCTCAAATTAATTGAAATGGTGGGGATATTTCCCGTCATTTTTGGAAGCGAAGAATTTTATCACGGTCCTCAAGCGGTTCTTCAGGCCAATTCTCAAACCGAATCAGGATCCGAACTAGGGCCTAGAAATGGGAGATGTTTGTGGTACATTGCCCATCCCGAGGACCCTAGAAAAAAGGAAATCAAGGCCGCGTATCAAGTCGGAATTCCTCAGAGTCATTCTGTAGGATGGGTATCTGCCTTGGTCGAGATGCAGTGGCTCAGCCTAGCTGTGGCATTGAATCTCGGGAAAAATCCCGATGGAGTGGGTGCCGCTCCGTAACAGTTTTGAAGCGGGGTTTTGACTGCGCCATAATTCCGTTTTTTGTCCGTTTTTTGAATGATAAATTCTAAGTTGACTTAATGTGTCATTTTGCTAATAACATTGCCTCGAAACCGGGGGGGTTGTAGGATGAGGATCATATGCAGAAGCCGTACAAGAGCCTAAGACTTTTTGAAAATCCATTTTTAGAAGATTTAGTCACGTTCATCCACTCACGCCTTTAATTTTATGGACTCCCGTTGTGGGGGCTCTACTTTGGCGTTCGATTGAAGTGCTCCGAATTAGTCCTTATATAATTGGCGGCTTGGGTGTAGCTGCATTTTTTGCTTGGTCGCTTACCGAGTATGTACTTCATCGGTTCGTTTTTCATTTGGAAGGCGACAGTCCAAGAGCGCAGCGTG
Source organism: Bdellovibrionia bacterium (assembly GCA_039916675.1). Lineage (GTDB taxonomy): Bacteria > Bdellovibrionota > UBA1018 > UBA1018 > UBA1018 > JBDSKY01. Next base: position 6,152 of record JBDSKY010000329.1, on the reverse strand, counting down.
CCCATTTTTTAATGCATGGAATGCATCATGACGACCCCCTAGATCCTACCCGATTGGTCATGCCGCCGGCCGTAAGCATTACTTTGGGATTGATTACCTTTTCATTGTGCCGGTTCGTACTGGGAAATGATTGGGCTGAACCATTTTTTGCTTTTTTTGTAATAGGCTATCTGTGTTATGACTATATTCATTTTTCAGTGCATCATTTTGTTCCTCGCACTCGGTTGGGGAAATATTTAAAGCAAAGCCATATGATGCACCACTATGTTTCCCCCCATTCCAGATGGGGTGTTAGTTCTCCTTTTTGGGACTATATTTTTGGAACCATGGAAGAAGTAAAAGACCACGAGCAGGCCGTATAGAGTGCCCTTAGAGTGAGACGTCAAACCCCTGACTCAGTAAGCAGCAGGGCCTCTGAGATTATTTCGGAGGAAAAAATGACGAGTCGAAAATTATTTTTAGCATTAGTTACCTTGGCCTTTCTCTATGTCTCCGCACCATTGCTGTTTCCAGTAGCGATGGGGGGCGTCGTCTCTGTACTCTTCATGCCGATCCTTTTTAAGATTGAGAAACGACAGATACCACCTTCAATCGCGGCAGCCGTTTTAACTCTTGGTATTACAATCGTCCTTATTTTTCCTATTTCAATTTTAACTTTTTCAGCGGCGAAGAGTGGTTTGGCCCAGCTGCAGGGTTGGAGAAAACCGGTCGGCATTATACCCACCGTAGGAGGGACCGGTCTCAGAGATTCCTTTATGAATTCTGCACCGGTGCACAATCTCTTGGTCTCAGTGACCAATTTAATTCCGATAGAAATTTCTGATTTAATGGATACTTTCCAGGGGTTAATTGACGGGGTAGGAAGCCGAATGGCGGATCTTTTGGGCGGAGTGCTAGGCCAAGTGCCTGGAATGTTATTGGGTCTGCTAGTAATGATGGTGAGTATTTATTTTTTTATGGTAGATGGAAGGAAATTAGGTCGACTGATTCGTAAGAATACTATATTTACTTCGAAAGAAACTGACCGGCTTCTCAAAACACTTTCTGATACTTGTCGTTCGGTTATTTTAGCGGCTGTGGTATCAGGCGCTGCTCAAGCGCTCCTTGAGGTTGCGGGCTGTATTGTTTCTGGGACTCCTAATCTTTTATTTATTGGATTTTTTGTTTTTCTAGGTTCTTTCATTCCCGTCGTAGGTTCATCACCTGTAACTCTAATAGTTGCATTGCAGCAATTCCTAGAGGGACGAAAAGTGGCCGGAATGATTTTATTAATCACTGCGCTCCTAATTGTGATGGTAGATAATTTAATCCGTCCGCTCTTTCTTAAAGGCTCGGCTCATTTACATCCTTTAGTGGCTTTTATCGCGGCTTTCGGCGGTTTACAGACTATGGGGTTTCTCGGTGTTTTTTTAGGCCCAATTGTAGCCGCTCTCTTCGTTACGACAGCAGAAATGTTCATGCAACAGTCTTCTAAGTAAGTGCTAACTTGACATATGAGGCGTGTTTAGGGTTCAATTCGTTCATGGCTAAACAACCCGGCGGCAACAAAATTACTACGAGTAGTACTGCGGAGTATTTCTCAAAGAATCTTCAACAAGTGGGATTCTCTTCACAAACGAAAGCGATACTCACCACTTTGAAGGAAGCTGTGGATAATGCCTTGGATGCGTGCGAAGAGAATGACATCCTTCCAGAAATATCAGTTCTGGTGGAAAAAAGAGGTTCAGGCTCTTTAAAAAACTCAGATCAGATCCTTATTCGAGTCGCTGACAACGGTCCGGGCATTGATTTTGAAGATGTGCCAAAGGTCTTCGGAGAATACTTAGCGTCCTCCAAATTTGGGAAAGGTCGCTGCTCTAGAGGCCAGCAGGGAATCGGGATCTCGGCAGCAACTACCTGGGCACAGCTCACCAGCGCGTGTGGAGCGCGAGTCATTACTAAAACAGCAGGGATGCGCAAGGCAATTTCCTGCTTAGTTGAAGTCGATATTAAACATAATAAAGGTGTAGTTAAAGATAAAAGCGCCATTGATTGGGATCGCCCGACAGGGACCTCAGTTGAGTTTCTAGTAGATGGAAGAGTGCAGATGAACGGAGAGGCCGGACTTCTAAATTATCTCAATGGCACAGCGCTGGTAAATCCTCATTTAACTCTACATTACAAACTTCCTGACTTAGAAATTCACTCTGTGGAAAGAGTCACGAAGGATATGCCGACGATTCCAGAGGCGACGGAGCCTCATCCTCATACCATGAAGTTGGGCGAGTTCATTGCGCACTCTCATCTTTTTGGCAGAGTCACAGTGGGGACATGGCTTAAAAAAGGTTTCTCTCGAGTGCATGAAGGCGTTATCAATGATTTGATTGCAGCAGGGCGGCCCAAATCGATGTTTGATAAGTCTGTAGATGCGCTAAACGAGGTGTCTTTTAAAGAACTCTTCGTGGCCTTGCAAAATTTAAAATTGATGGCCCCCTCGACGAAATCAGTTCTTTCGATCGGTGAACAAGGATTTGCAAAAAGTATTAAGAGACTGGGAGCCGTAGATTTTTTTGCCGTGGTTTCAAGGAAGCCTGCAATTTGTGATTTCAAGCCCGTACAAGTTGAAGTAGCGGTAGCTCGACTGGAGGACAAATCGCTGGAATCCGATTCCGCAGTTCAGGTGCTAAGGTTCGCAAATCGCGTTCCTCTTCAGTTTGACAAAGCCTCTTGTGCCATCGTGCATGCGATAGAATCAGTAAACTGGCGCTCTTATGGTATCTCTCAGCCGAGGGATTCCATTCCGCAGGGTCCGTATATCGTTGCCGTGAGTGTGGTCTCTCCGTTTATCAAATTTAAGAACGCTTCCAAAGAGACGGTGGATGCTTCAGACGAGTTAGTCGAAGAAATCCGAAGGGCTTTGATTCAAGCCGGACAAAAACTCTCGAAACATATTCGCCGTGAATCCAAAGAAAATGAATTAGAAGAAAAGATCCGTCACATTGAGCAATTTTGCCCAATCTTGATAGAAGGCCTGTGTCGGCTGTCGGGAGCCTCAGCTGCCCGAAAACTAAAAGCCGAAGAGGGCTTGGTTAAAATCCTCGGCCGCGATGCCACCACTACGAAAAAAGAATTGGACCAGGCCCATGCGGTCCTAGAAGCTCATAAGAAAAAGTCTCATGTCAAATCGCTTGAAGAAGCTGAGGTAGAATAAAAGTTATGGCAAGTGCAACTAAAGACGAGTCGATCCCGAAGTTAAGTAAAGACCTGTGTAGTAGATTATTAGCGGACCTAGAACGCGCAAAGCGTCCCGTTTTATATGCGACCAAATGTTCCTTGGACAATGCAGTTTATAATCATAAAACCGGTTATCTCACTCCAGGCCCTAAGAAAGTGGCTACCGAGTTGAACGTCAGCTCAGTGAAAAAGATGTCCAGAGCTATCTTCATGTTAGAAATTCTTTTGCGCAATATTGACACCGGCGCTGTCAATACGAAGAGAGAGTTATACTACATCAGCAAAGGTGAAATTAAACATAGCCCTCGACTAAAACCGCTTGATTTTGCTGACCAGGATGAGTCGGATGAGATCATCGATTTCATCTGTGAAATGTTGGAGTGCTACCGCGAAGAAGTTAATTGCTACGCCAATGATCGTGGAGGCCAGACTTATTCTCAGCAGTTGATTGTGACTGAGACTCTGCCAGATGGAGAGAAAGCGGTTATTGAATTGGCTAAGTTAGGAACCTCTCCCTTTCAGCCTAAGAATCGCCCACAAAATTTAAAACTCACTACGAAGAAGAAAATCGATTTTTGCGTAATTGTGGAATCTGAAGGTACGGCCAACACGCTCGTTGCGAATGGTTTTACGAAACGACACAACTCCATACTATTGGGCGCTCAAGGGGTTCCATCTAATGCTGTTAGAGGCTGGTGTAAACTCATTCAAGACCAGCTGAGCATCCCACTCTACTTTTTCGGAGATCTCGACGCATACACGATGCAAAATATCTTTCGAACTTTGAAGGCTGGTTCGGCTTCAAGTCTGATCCGTAATTCTGATTACTCGGCACCGGACGTTAAGTTTTTGGGTGTTCTGCCTGAGGATATTAAGAGATATGATCTTAATGATTATCCTGTGAAGGAAAACGACGCCCAAGAAGTGCGTGCACTCAAGAAGGCAAGCGATGCCTTGAAGAATGATCCGTTCTTCCACGATAAGAAGAATAAGGGGCTTTCGCAGATTTTGGATTGGTTGTTGGAGAATAAGCGACGTTGTGAGCAGCAGGCTTATTTTACTGTTAATCCTCGAGATCCGATTATGCCTGAAAAAATTATTGTAGAGAAAATCAAAGCTCGCAATTATGTTTAAATTGTGCGCCGCTAGAAAAGGAAAAGTTCCCCATAAGTGAAGTTTGACAGCATCCGTTTTCCGGTCGCATTGTCGGATTTCGGACGTTGGTACTCGTAGGAGTTAAAAGTCAAGATATGGAATTTAAAGGAAAATAGGTGACTTAGGTCATTCAGGCCGAAGTCGAGTAACTGCATAGACCGCCGATTATGCAAGATGATCCTTTTATTCGTAGGCAAAAGTGTTTTCAACCTCCCTATTGTCCCAATGAAAAATGCAGTTTTCATCAAACTTCCGATTCTCAGGGACAACCGCAGGTTCGATTTTTCTGGTCAAACGGCTGGGCAAAGACTCGGTGCCATCCCTATCGAGTGAGAATGTTCCGATGTCGTTTTTGTAAACGCAACTTTCGATACACTTTTTTCAAACTGGATTTTCGTGAGCAAAGACCAGGTCTCAATTCTAAGATTTTTAGCTATCTGACTTGTGGAGTTTCCAATCGGGAAATCGCAAGGAGGTTAAAGACCTCTGAACATCTCATTCGGATCAGATACAAAAAGCTGGCACAATGGGCACTGGTCAAACAAACGGAACGAACGCAAACCTTAAAAATTAGGGAACCAATCGTCTATGATGGTCTTGAGTCTTTTGCAGACAGTCAATATGATCCCAATCATATTCAACAGTCGATTGGAAAGGACTCGTTATTCATTTATGATTTTAATTTTGCTCCCCTGAATCGCAAAGGAATGATGTCACCTCGTCAGAAAATCCTCCGCCGTATCATAGAGGAAAAAGTCGGTAGATATCCGCCTAAAGCTATTCGAACGAGTACACGGGAGATCTTTGCCCGACTTTATGAAAGAAGGGCTGATCCTACTCAACCTTTAATTATTTTTTCGGACGAACATTTTCAATACCGTAGAGCCATTGAGCTCGACTTGAAAGATCAAAACATTCAGCAAATCACAACTTCATCCAAGCAGTCACGAAATTATAAAAACCATCTGTTCAGTGTCAATCACGCAGACCTTCTCATTCGCCAACACATTGGGGCCTTTAGTCGAGAAACCATCTGTTTTTCAAAAACGCACGCTCGAATGGTTGGAAAATACACACTCTTTATGGTCTGGAAAAATTTTTTTAGGCCTCAATTCGTGAAACCTCATAAGAGAAAACCGAAATGTAACATAAACACCCCGGCTATGGAATTAGGCCTCACTCAGAAGCCCGTGGAGTTTCATGAATTTTTTGACATCAAAAGGAGCCCTAAACAGATCCCACTTAATCGAGAATGGAATTTGTTTTATGAAGAGAAAGTCCCCTACGCTCGATTTTTAGCTGCCTAGGCATTTCTTTTTACTTTCCTTTTCCGGGGGCGCACAATTTAAAGTACAATGAGACGCTCACCCACCGCTGGCCGGCAACTATCGTTTGAAGCAAAGCTCGAGAATTGGGCCGAAGGAATGGACTATTGTGCTGTTCCAGTCCCAGCGAAAATCACTCAGACCCTGGGGACTAAAGGCCCCGTCCTGGTCATGGCTAGGGTGAATCATTCAGAGCCCTTCAAAGTGAGTCTGTTTCCAATCGGAGGCGGGCAGCACTATATCCGCATCAAGGCCAAGGTTCGCAAGGAAACAAAAACCAAAACCGGCGATCAAGTGCGGGTGCGAATCACAGTCCTCGATCGGACGGACGTCACTTATCCAAAAGACCTGCTCAGCGCCCTGCGGGTGGAAAGAGCCACTGAGGACTTCAAATCCCTCCCTCCGGGTGAGCAGAATTTTATTCTCCGGCGCATTGACGATGCGGCCAAACCCGAAACT
>JBDSKY010000328.1:0-4974 GCA_039916675.1 Bdellovibrionia bacterium | reverse complement strand
AAAGGCGCCCGCAACCTCTCTTTTTAGCTGAGATTTGGGAGTTCCCCTCTATAACGAGATGTGTTAGTAAGCTTCGTAGGAAATACCTATGAACGTAGCTCAATTAAAAGAACGACTCCAAACACTTGCCCCCGAGACTCAAGCCGACGTGGTTGATATGACTGGAACTCTGGATCATTATCAAGCCGTTGTGATTTCACCCGCTTTCGATGGCAAAATGATGATTGAACAACACCGGATGGTGTTCCGTCTGGTTCAGTCTGAAATCGATTCTGGTGAGGTTCATGCGCTTACCCTCAAAACTTATACCCCCGAACAATTTAGGAAATTAAAATGAACCAATCCTCCCCAGCCCTCCTTAAAAAAGTTGAAGAAATCTCTAAATCCTCCCCAGTAGTTATTTTTATGAAGGGAACTCCTCAGTTTCCACAGTGCGGGTTTTCTGCTCGTTCATGCCAAGTTCTGCGTGCAGCTGGAGCTGAAGACTTTGTCGGTATAGATGTACTTTCTGATGACCCACTTTGGGGTGCATTAGAAGATTTCACTCAGTGGCCGACTGTTCCTCAGATTTTTATTCACGGCAAATTTATTGGTGGCTGTGACATTGTTTCTGAGATGTTTGAGCGCGGTGAACTTCAGGAAATGCTTAAGAAAGCTTAATTTTTTTGGCCGTGTGGATTGGGCTTAGGCTGAAGTTAGGTCGGATTCACCAGCTGGCGGATACCGCCACCGGCGGCGGTGTTCTCCTTCCAGCTTTACCTGAGTCTTATTCAGCCGTTTGATTATTTGTAAAATACGCCGCGGAGTGTTACGACCCGTCTTATGACGAGTCTTTCATTAAAATTTCCGTTGTTGTTGGGTCACGTCCGTCTGTTCTCAGTTTTAATTCTAATTTTGGCTTCGATAAGCGCTTTAGCATTGCCTAACGCGGCATTTGCGGTTCTAGACTCTACATCCACTCAATCCAGCGCTCAATCTGATCAAGATACCCGCCCTGAAGGAACTCAGGGTTTCACAGCATATCTTGGAAGCCTGCTTGAACAGCAAATCATCGGTGACGACGAGCTTATTTTACTCATTGAGGCCTTTGAAAAAGGCCGTGTTATTAATCCGATTCCCCACCTTACAACTCCCTTTGGCGTGGCATTTACCCGGTCCAACCACCAAGTGCATTTTGAGGGTTTGCAGGGGTATTTGAACCGTACTCGATTAGATCCTCAAGCTCTTCTGAGTTGGGCTGAATCTCATTTAAAAGAAGCGGGATGCGTTCGGGAACGGCGTGAGCGCGCTCGGGTGGCAACCTTAGAAATCTTTCAGAAAATGGAGTTTAACCGTGTCGAGGGCCCTTTGCCCTTTGAGTTAATGTCCACGCAGGTCACTCAGAAAAACTGGTCTATGATTATGGGGAATAACCCATCCAAGTTTCTTTACGGCGATCGTACGATTGTTATGAATCTTGCGGGTAATTCGGTCTTTATGCAGCCGGATAATCCTGTCGAGCAAGTCAGCTGGCTGGATACCCAAGCTTTTATTGATAAGCTCAATGAGCTTTCCCGCCAGGATGACCCTCTACTTTACGAACTCATTGTGGATCATCATCCAGGTGACCGATTTCAACTGCCTACAGAAGTGCAGTGGCTTTCAGTTGCCAGTAATCATGGAACTGCAACTGGGAAGTATTTCTTCGGAGATAACGAGGCAGAACTTGTTAACTATGCATGGTATATTGACAACTCCCACGGCACCACTCATCCTGTAGCTGAACTACAACCATTTATCGTAGATGGAAAAGCGTTTTACGATATTTTAGGGAATGTGTGGGAATGGATGGAGGATAGTAGGGAAGAGATTGAGGAGATGGAAATTCCCCAGAGTTATAGTATTTGTCTTGAAAAATTTAGGCGCGTTAAAAAGCGGATTGAGCATGTTTTAAAGGGGGGGCGTTGGGCAGCAAGTGCGATGGGCTTAAAAACATCCTTCCCAATGACTTCTCTCCCGAGCGTGCGCAGTGATGGCAATGGGCTCCGATTGGTTAGGGTCCGGGCCGCTCAAAAGTAATTTACCCCGGTCTTTGGGCCGGAGCTGTGGGAGATTTTGATGAATGAACTGGTTGTCCATCCTTGGGCATTTTGGATTACGTTCGCGATTGCTGCAGCTATCTTAGAAATGATGGTTGGGTCGTTTAGTTTTGTTTTTGTCTGTGTAGCAGCAATCCTAACCGCACTGGTGGCCTCACGGTTTGATTGGATAGTGCAGCTTGGAGTTTTCGGTGTTACTTTGCTCGTTACGCTAGGTATGGTCCGACCCCGCTTTTTGTCTAGAATTCAATCTGAAACAAAGCTCCCCTCTCGCGCAGAGATTCTAGTTGGAAAGATGGGTAAAGTATCTCAGACTATCGATCCTGCTATAGGCTTAGGGCGCGTGGAAGTAGAAGGACAGGATTGGGCAGCACAAAGCGCCAAGTTGATCGCAATTGATTCCACAGTTGTGATCGAAGGGTCTGACGGAATCGTATTAATTGTTAAAGAGGTTTAATTTATGGAGTCTTCTTTTATGCTAAGTTCATTGTTTTTGGTCGTATTTGCTCTCATTGTTGCCTTTAAAACAATCAAAATTGTCCCTCAAAAACAGGTCATGATTGTTGAAAGGTTGGGCCGGTTTCATAAGTCTGCTGAAGCAGGTTTAAACATCATTGTTCCTTTTTTCGATTCGATCCGCGCTATCCTGGATTTACGAGAGCAGATTACGCCCATTGAGCCCCAATCAGTGATTTCCCGCGACAATGTTACCATGGCTGTTGATGCCGTTATTTATTATGTAATTGTGGACCCCGTACGGGCGGTCTATGAAGTTCAGAATTTGAGTTGGGGTATCGAGCAGCTTACTTTGAGTTCTCTCAGAAACGTGATTGGTTCCATGGATCTTGATCATACCCTGTCTTCACGCGATACGATCAACACTCAAATCAGAGCCGCCCTAGATGCGTCTACCCAGCCTTGGGGTGTTAAGGTGCTTCGCGTTGAACTCAAGAATATTAATCCGCCGAATGAAATTAAGCTTACGATGGAAAAACAGATGACTGCCGAAAGATCCCGCCGAGCGGTTGTTACTACTGCTGAAGGGGACAAGGCTTCCGCGATTTTGAGAGCCGAAGGCGAAAAACAATCTAAGATTGTTAGTGCGGAAGGTGAAAAACAATCCGCAATTTTATCTGCTGAAGGACAGGCCGAAGCTCGGCTCAAAGTTGCTAATGCAGAGGCGATGGCGATCCAGGTGGTGGCTCAAGCTATTGGTAAATTGGGAAGTCCGACTCAATATTTGATTGCCCAAAAATATATTGATTCACTCAATCAAATTGCTAAAAATGCTAACAAGACTGTTTTTCTTCCTTATGAATCAACCGCAGTTATGGGTTCTTTGGGCGGTCTCAAGGAGCTTGTTTCAGGCCTAGACAAAGCGTAGTAGTCAGGCTTGGGAATTCAGCTATTGCATTAATTGTATTTAATTTTACAATTAGCTATGCCTATTTATGTAAAAAAAACCTCTATCTTACCGTTAGTCATAAGTTTTCTTACCGCAACGTCCACATTTGCCGTATCTAATATAGATATTAGGACAGGTGAAGATAGCCGTTCTATTAAATTTGCTTCTCCCCTCGTTCCTTTCCATAGGTTGTCTGACGAAACGGTGATGCAAATTCTCGAAAAATCAGATTATAAAAATTTAGTTAAATTGAGGCCACCTGGCCGGACATTCAAACCAATTCCAAATGATTTAGCCCTCTTGAAAAAGGACATAGCAGATTTTTACCGCGATTATCCGGTTGATACCGTCATATGGGCGGTTAGGCGAGAGCGTATCGATCTGGTAAAATATTTTGTAAAGAATCTGCCTTCTGAGCAGCTCAGTGCAAAAGGAGAAGCAGAGATTACTCCGTTGCATGTGGCCGCAGAAACTGGTCAGATCGAAATATTAGAGGCCTTACTTCCTAAGTTGACTCCCAAGCAAATTAATTTACCTATGAGAGATGGGAGAACACCTCTACTGTTGGCGGTACATCAAGGGCGCGTCGAGGTTGTGAAAGAATTGCTAAGCAAGCTAAAGCCGGAAGAAATTAATCGAGATTTTGAGATCAGAAGTCTCCCAATTCTTCGATTGGAACGAACTCCATTGGGTTTGGCTGTTAAAGAAGATCAGGTTGAGGTGGCAAAGGAGCTAATCAAGGGTCTTCCAGCCAGAGAGCTTTGTAAAAAGGTGGATGGAGTATCGTTTCTTTTCATGGCCGTACAAAAAGGAAGAATTGAGATCATGAAAGCGTTTTTTGAGAAACTTGATCCAACTCAGATTAATGCAAAGGATGATCTTGGAGAGACTTTACTCTCCCTAGCGGTAAGTAAAAAACAAAAGGTAGAAATAGTTAAAGCGATAGTAGAAGCACTACCGCCCGAGCAAATTAATGCTAGTGGTAATATGGGATATACTCCGCTTCATGTTGCCGCCGCCGATGGCAGTACTGAATTAGTTAAGATCCTGATCGGTAAGTTATCGCCAGAGCAAGTTAATGTAAAACAGAGAAATTCTCAGAGCACTCCGTTACATATCGCGGTGTCCAAGGGCCGCATTGATGTCGTAAGAGAATTGATTGGAAAGCTTACGTCTAAACAGCTGGATGAATCTGGGATACTGGAGAAAGTAAAAGATTTGTTTGTGAAAAAAGGCCTTCCTATTCCGGAGGAACTGCGCAGAGAGGGTGTCACTCTCCAAATTCGTAAGAAAAGCTAAAAGCCCGTAATTCTGGACTCTTGAATACACTGCGCGTTTCTCGTAAAAGGTCAAAATGATCGCAATTCTAACTCTCATTTTGGACATTTTTAGGCTCGGATTTCAGCTGTTTCGGCCAAACGGTAAAAGTTCGCTCATGGCAGAGTGTATTTTACTCAGACAACAGCTTCTAGTGGTTAAGCGTAAACAGTG
>JBDSKY010000327.1:0-3966 GCA_039916675.1 Bdellovibrionia bacterium | reverse complement strand
TTTTTCAGAATCTGCCTCCACTCTGGGACGAAGTGTTTCGGAAGGGCCTGCAGCAGCCAAGCTTGAAACGAAAACCATACGCGTAAGATTGGGTCCAACCGCTGCGACAGCGCGTGCAAGTCTTTCGGTTCCTCTGCTATTTTGCTCAAAAAAGCCTGCTCGACTGGTGGCCGAACTCACTCCTGCCAAATGAAAGATATAATTAACACCTTTCACTGCTTTGCAAAGGACGCCGAAATCCGATAGATTTCCCTCAATGCATTCGAATTTTAAACCATCTAAATTTGCTGAATCAGAACGATTCCTAACTAATGCACGGACTTCAAATCCGAGAGTATCCAATTCTTCAATCAGAGTGCTTCCAATAAATCCGCTTGCTCCCGTTACTAAAGCCTTCATAAGTATTCAGTTTTTTGGTACCTGACTCAGAGTAAAGGTGCAAGCAAGAAAGGTCCCAAAGGGCAGGTCTATGATTTTAACTATATTGGGAAGCGGTAATTCTACCGGAGTACCCGCCATTCAATGCAAATGCCGAGTTTGCCGCTCTAGACATCCAAGAAATAAACGGCTCAGATCTTCTGCCTGGATCCGAGTTCGTGGAAAAAGCTTCCTCATCGATACTTCTCCAGATTTACGCCAGCAAGCACTCCGGGCGCGCATACCCAGGGTTGACGCGGTTCTTTACACACATCCTCATGCCGATCATGTTCATGGAATAGATGATCTCCGAAGCTTTAACTTCGTTCAAAAATCTGAAATTCCGCTCTATGGAAATGAATGGACGTGTCGCGAATTAAAGATAAAATTTCCATATAGCTTTCCGCGCGACTATCAACCCAAGGAAGGGGGCGGCACTCCGCAACTCCAGTTGCACCAATTTGACGCACAGGATAAAACACTTAGGGTCATGGATGAAGAGTTTATCCCACTCTCATTAGCACACGGTTCAAAAGAATCTGTGGGATACCGCATCGACGCCATTGCCTACGTAACGGATTGTAGTTATATACCTCCATCGTCATTGGATCGAATGAAGGAGCTTTCCGTTCTAGTTCTCGACTGCTTGAGGCTTGAGCCCCACGGAACTCACTTTAATTTAGACCAAGCGTTAGAAACTATTTCAAAGGTAAAACCGAGAAAAACTTTTTTAACGCACATAGGACACGAAATAGACTATGCGAAATGGAGAAAAAAACTTCCGAAAGGGGTCTTCCTCGCATACGACGGTTTAACTATTAAGACTTAATACGGCCACGCTCCGCGCTGTCGTAGTGAGACGTAACGAGGGGAATTTCATGATTGTTGGTGTACCAAAGGAAATTAAGAATAAAGAAAATCGCGTAGGAATGGTTATTGCGGGTGTACGCGCTCTCACAAACGCTGGTCACAAAGTACTTGTACAATGCAATGCTGGCCAGGGTGTAGGGATCACAGACGAAGACTACAGAAAAGCCGGCGCCACCTTACTCGGTACCGCCAAGGAGATTTTTGACAAAGCGGACATGATCATCAAAGTGAAGGAACCTCTTCCAGAAGAGTATCCACTTTTAAGAGAAAATCAGATTCTGTACACCTATTTGCATTTAGCTGCGGACGAGCGTCTGACTAAAGCGCTAATGGAAAGACAAATTGTTGGAATTGCCTATGAGACAATCCAGCCCGCAGACGGATCTCTTCCTCTACTTGCACCTATGAGTGCAGTAGCCGGTAGAATGGCCACTCAAATCGGGGCTACTTATTTACAACATGACAATGGCGGCAAAGGCCTTCTCTTAGGAGGCGTTACTGGCGTTGAACGTGGCAGAGTCGTAATCTTAGGCGGCGGAGTCGTTGGAATTAATGCTGCAAAGATGGCGGTAGGACTTGGTGCTCAAGTCACCATTATGGATACGAATGTTCATCGATTGGATTATCTTTCGGATATTTTTGGCAATGAAGTCACGACACTTTATTCCAATAGTGAACAGGTTGAACGAGTAGTAACTCAAGCAGACCTTGTCATTGGAGCAGTTCTTGTGACAGGCGCCAAGGCGCCAAAGCTAGTCACTAGAGAAATGGTCTCAAGAATGGCTCCAGGAGGAGTTGTTGTGGATGTCGCCGTGGACCAGGGTGGCTCGGTTGAAACCTGCCGCCCAACAAGTCACGAACATCCGACATATACTGTTGACGGAGTGGTTCACTATGCAGTTCCTAATATGCCAGGAGCGGTACCCCGAACTTCTACTTATGCTCTCACCAATGTGACATTAAAATATGCGTTGATGATTGCAAATATGGGTTGGAAAGCAGCTGTTTCAAGAGATGAAGCTCTCCGTAAGGGCGTCAATATTCTGAACGGAAAAGTAGCTTACAAACAAGTAGCAGATGACCTGGGACTACCGTACGAACCCTTCATGCCTTAGTATCGCATGGAAGGCCCGGGGCCTTCGTTCTTGGGCAAAAATGTGCTCAGCGTAGCTCTGCTACGCTTCCGCGCATTTTTACCCTTCGGCCTTGGCCGCGGACCTTCCCTGCGATCCTTGTTTTTGGTTTTACCTTCCTTTTTTGGGCTTTGGCGTCAATATTTTCACTGTTTCGCCTTTTCTCTTCCTTGTAGACAGCTCTTTGGATCTTGCTTATCCTATTAGTACGTGGCTGATGAAATTGTTAATCTTTCCAAACCTGATCCTGTACCGGTTGAAGCAAAACCAAAAATCTCGCTTGTCTTGCCTACTTTAAACTCTCTTGGATTGATCGCGGCGCTGGGATTTCTTGGTTATATCAAGCTCTATTATAAGCGTCCGACAATTACTGATGTGGCGGAAAAATCACGAATTCTAGCCACTAAGGTGGTCCCCTCCACTTTAACTGAGGGAATTGGAACCGTTTCCTTTGGCCCTTTGACTATTAATATTCTTCCGTCTCCGGACGGACTCTTTCCCACTAGCCCCTCTTCACCGAAGTCCAGAGGCAAATTGCACTATTTGGCCACCGCGTTTACGCTTGAAATTCGAGACAAGGCCCAGGGCGAAATGGTTAAATCCTTGAAGCCTTTTATATTGGATAAGCTCATTCAAATTGTTGGAAAAAAAAGCTTTCATGAATTAGCAACCGTGCAGGGCAGGTATATCTTACATTCGCAATTAATTGATATCGCTAACCAAACTATCGCGCGCCGGACTCACAGTGAAGCCAAAGAATTACTCGTTACAAATCTCTACTTCACAACTTTCCTCGTACAATAACGCCTAATCTGCGGCCGCTAAAGCTGCGGGCAACACCACAGAGAAGGAAGTACCCTTGCCTTTTTCACTTTTCACAGAAATTTTGCCGCCGTGAGATTTAACTAATCCTTGAGTAATTACTAAGCCTAAGCCAGTACCACGTTCGGGATTCGATAGACCGGAATCCGCTCGAAAAAACTTCTTAAAGAGCTTTGTCTTTTCTGAACTTGTCAATCCAACTCCGGTATCTTTGATCACCACCAGAATTCCCCCGCGACCATCCGAAACCTCAACCTTAATGCTCCCTACCTGTGTAAATTTAATCGCGTTAGAGATCAAATTCATAAAAATTTGGACAAGTCTGGATCGATCTCCAAAAACCGGTCTAATCTTTTGTGGAAGAACGAATTCTAGACTTAAGCCTTTTTGGGAAGCTAGAAGGCTAAAAGTGTCACAACACTCTTTCAAAACAGGCCCCAAATGGAGGATCCTTTTGGTCAAAGGAATTTTTCCTGATTCCATAACCTGATAGTCTAAAATTTCATTGATAAGCTCAGTGAGGCGATCCACGTTCTTATCTACAATACCCAAATAATCTTTCTGAATTTCAGAAAGATGGCCCGCCCCCTCTCCCAATAACAGTTTAATATAACCGCTAATCGAAGTTAGGGGAGTCCTTATCTCGTGGGATAGAGTGGAAAAAAGATCCACCTCATTCCCAGACTTTTTTTTAGACGCTTTTGGAACCAGGCGTTTCTTTTTC
>JBDSKY010000326.1:0-3929 GCA_039916675.1 Bdellovibrionia bacterium | reverse complement strand
ATAAGTTCCGTGAATTTCTAAAAATTCACTACGAATGAACGTACATCTCTGACATTAACTATAAGCCAGAACTTCAAAATCTTTTCTAAAATTCGATACACTTTGGATGTCTGTATCAAATTCAAGGGAGATCTTATTTCCAGCTCCCCAGCTAGTAACATGCTCAACAGCTAGAGACAGCTTCACGCCAACGTGGCCTAGTTTGTCGGTGATAAGAAATTCTAGCTCAAACAAAACAGTTTCCCCAATTCCACAAGTGAGCTTGGGATTTCCAAACATAGAGTCATCGAAACTTCGTAACTTCTCTAGGAAAGTTAAGATAGTGCCTTGACTGGCACAGAATGAACTCCAGCCGGAGAAATTTTCAGAGCTTGCTTTAGATTTTAAATTAAACCAATTTTGTCCAGACGGATCTTGATCTACCGAAGTTATCTCCAATTCAAAAGCGCCCTGAATCAATGGAAGTTTAATCATTGCTTATCCTTATTGTTAAAACGGCTTTTCGCGTTGTCCGGGGCATCCTTGAATTTAAAACCAGACCCTTCACCCGTTGCTTTGTTTCTAAAGCCGTGAACTTCTGTAACTGTGCCGTCTCCATGCTCGTGAGTGTGTGAAACTTTGTCATGAGTACCCTTGTACCGTGGATCGTTAATTTGACCCTTCATAATTTCTGTTTTGTTTGGATTTGCCATAGCTTCATCCATTGCCAATTTCTCCTGTATGTCAATAGGCTCGGTCCTAACTTTTGACTTAGGAGCATTGGCAGCACTCTGACTTGGTGCTAAAACTTCATCAGTCTCGATCGACGACTTAGCATTAGTTCCATCTGAATCATTCGTAATCTTATGAAGCGCATAGCCCAATGCAACAGCGCTACCCACAAATAGCGCTGGACCAGAAAGAGTAGCAGCAGCTCCAACGCCAACGGCACCTAATCCCATGTTTCCACGAGCTCGAAGAGCCTGCCAGGCTCCTTGCCAATGGTTATTAAGAGTAACTTCAAAGTTGTTTCCAATAGCAGTCTGAGCAGCGCCATTGGCCGCTCCGACACCTGAAGCATGGCCAGTCATCACTCCTGAAACAGCCCCAGTGAGTCGAGCAATCTTAGAAATGTCGGCAACCTTAGAGTCCCAAATATCTTTTGCCTCATGCTCAGTCAACGGACGACCGAGCTCGGCTTCATGTTTGTCCATTTCTGCGGCGACATCGCTCTCCAGTGGTTTAGACAGCGAATCCGCCACGATTTCAGAGATCATCGCTCCCATGGCGGCGCCCGAGGCAGCTGTTCCAGCATCTTGACCAAGAGCAGTAGCTCCGGCAGCACCAAAAGCTGCTGCCGAGACTCCATGGGCGACCTTGTGGGCGCAGCGATCAAGGAAATCCTTCCTATCAGCAAAGTTCTTCCCAATTCGATCAGACAAATAACCTGACGCTGCCTGACTAACAAACTGGACTCCACCACTTTTCAGCGCGTCTCCAAGGTTCTGATCCCCAAAGGCTAGATTTGCTCCCATTCCGACACAGGCCTGAGCACCTGCAGTTTGCATTCGATGCAGGATTTCAGATGTATTTTTCGCTGCTAGATGTGCACCAGGAACGTCATAGAGCACCCCCGCCGTAATAGTCGAAGTCACAACATTTTTTAACATGCTGGCATTAAATGCCTTTTTCAGAATGTCCCCTGGGCTTTTCTGTGCGAGAATTCCCACGGCCAGCTGAGTAGTAACTTGTGCTGTCAAAGAGGAAATTGCGACACTGCCCATTGTTGCTCCAATAGATCCGAGAGTCGCCGCATTCATCCCGACGCCAAGTAGCAGAGCGTTTCCTGCGCCCGAAGTTGCAATGGATACTGCAATAGCCACAGCTGCAATCAATGCGGGACCAGGTGCGGAGATCGATGTGATATCCCGTTTATGCATCTCATCTAGAACAGCGTGAACGACTTTTAGTGTATCCGGATTGTACTCCAGCTTACCTAGGTACTTGAGAACCTCACCCTTAACTTTTTCAAGTTCAAGAATTTCCGCTTCAATTTTCACTTGGCCTTGAATCTGAGGCTGAACATGATTTTCATTTTCTTCTTCGAGCGTATCCATAGTCATCCAAAAAGGGTTTGCGGATTTTTCCCTAGAGGATAATTTTGATATATTTTTGCCCTGACGAAAAGTTACCTGCCTGCCCTTCAGATGGGTTTCCTGAGCCTCGAGCTTAGGGGCTTCGAGCGTTACTTGATTGGCGGCTTCCACCTCGACGGTGTTTCGCGCTTTCAATTGAGGAGCAACAAATGTGACGAGCGAATGAACGGTCGACGTTATTTTTTCCCCAGCCCAAAATAAGATTCCTGTGCTTTCCTTGGTAGTCTTAGAAAACTCTGACCCTTCCTTTACTCCCAAAACAGACACGTTTCCACCCTGAGCCTGCAACTGGATTGTTCCAGCATCTACTTGGGTGCCTTGAAGGACAACGTTATGGCCACGAACAGTCATGTCCTCTTTGACGTTGATGTGAGTGAGCTGGGCCTTTCTTTGGGCCTTCGTCTCATTTGTATTACCGGAGTGTCCTTCTTCGAAAGAGTCCAGAAAGATTGCTGCATCTTTTACATTCCCGGCTGCCTCCATTTGAAGTGAGTCGGCGGAGATCTTCACTGCGACGGTTTCTATATCTTTCCCAGCACGAAGTCCCAAATGGCCTTGAAAGTTGAGCGTTCTTTGATCAGAGACGTTCTCTTCAAAATTTCCACCTTCCTTATGATTGCGAGTCTTTTCGGATTGCAACGTTAGGTTGCCATTTTTGGCTACCAAAACTCCCGACTTCCCTTGAAGGTTGACGTCAATCTTGAGGTCATCGTCGGTAACTAGGGCAAAGTGAGGAGCCCGAATCGGGATCTGTAAGGTGACAGAGTCTTTATCTAAAGTTCCTTGTTCAACCGCTTTCTGCCGGGAGCGGACTGCGGCCTCAGTAATATCTCGCATGCTCTTTGGATTATTTTTGAAAAATTGAATTAAGCTGTTTCTCGTGTCACTTTTTTCAGTGAGGAGGTCCACCATTTCTTCTGCTGTGGTGCCCTCAGGAAAGCGACCTAAGATTGTTGCAAACACATTTCCAGTTTGCTGTTCTCTGGCCTGAGTCAGGAGGCTCGGTGGGAGATAGAAATAAGGCTTCAGCTCCTCGATCCCTTTTTCATTGAGAATCTGATTGTAAAAAATTATTGGTTTTGTTGGTAATTGATTGTTGTTTTTCGGATTCTTAATAGCATCTACGAATTGCTGTTCGTTCCGAGCGTCAAGTTTGATGCCCATGCTCGTCAAATACTCGGTGGCATTCTTGTGAAGATCCGCCAATAAATCTAACGTAATAGGCTGATCTTCGAAGAGGTAACCTCGCATCAAATTTTCTTGGCAGGACTCCTGAACTTGCTTCAATAGAAACTGAGGGCTCAAAGAAAAAACAGCTTGGCCAGGCGGAAGGGTGATGAGTCCTTTCCCTGCCTGATGGATCACAATATGTTCTTTGATCTTATCGTAAAAATTATTGCTATCGATATGATTAAAAAAGAAGCGCTCTCTTAAGGAAAAATGAAATCGAAACCCACCTTCACGTTGCATTGCTTCGTGCATATCCGAGGTGATGTAAGTTGTGTTGACTTGGAATCCTTTTTTCATCAAATCCTGAATGGGATTTTTTTGGTCAAAATAGTAAGGATTTTTAGTTGCGAGATAAAACTCGCCTTTCTTTTCTACTAGAAAAAGCTGAGGAGACGAAATTATTCCCTGATTTCCTCTTCCTTGAAGAGTCATGATTCCGGGGTTTCGATTACTTATCGCAGACCGAAAGTCTTTCTGAGGAGTTTCTCCGGGAAACGAAATCTCCTGATTTCCCACAGAATCAATTGGGCGAATAGAGACATTGGCCCCGCTACTATCCGTATG
>JBDSKY010000325.1:0-6482 GCA_039916675.1 Bdellovibrionia bacterium | reverse complement strand
TGAGTGGTAACCTTAATAAGACTTTGAGCTGGGTAGATAAAAGCGCTATCTTTAAAACTGATCTTTCTAAGCTAGTGGAAAATTTGATTTCGATCACCTCTAACGTACGAAAAGTAACTGACCAGTTCAAAACACCTGAAGGCGAGAAAACGTTAAAGCTTCTTTATAATTTACTCTGGAGATTAGAACCGCTTGACTCTAAAGCGATTCAAGAATTTCTTCAAAAGGAGGGTGTCAAAGTTCACTTTTTTTAATAGTTTTTATTTGACAGTAAAAATCCGCTGAGCTAGCGCCATGAGACAGGGGAGAGTTTTATTATGAAACTGGTAAAAAATGATTGATGCAGTTCTTCCCTTAGCTACTGGGCTATTCCTTTGGTTCAAAGCAGATACCATCACAGGCGTAGCATCAGGTACACCTGTTGATAGATGGGCGGACTCATCTTCTAGCAAGTATGATGCAACCATGGAAGTGCCTCATCTCCAACCTCTCTATCAGGAGAACGTTGCAAATGGAAAACCCACTCTTCGTTTTCATGGGGGACAAAGACTGAGTACGGTTCCAATCCAATTTTTTCGTAACGGACGCGATTCTTTGACTTTGTTTATTGTTTTCCAAGCAGAAGCAAAGGATCGCGCCTCTTGCCTCGTTAATAAAGCAAGTGTAAATCCTACCCCAGGTTTTGAACTAGCGTTAGATCCGAGATCACAGGCTGCTGGCAATATTGGAATCGGACAAATCGAAAGTAACGCGGTGAGTTCCGGTGTTAATCTAATTCTTCCTTCTAATTTTTATATCTTCGTCCTCTCCGTAGCGTCGGAAGGCAATAGTCCTGAGAATATCTCCATGCAGCTCAACGCCACCAACTTGGATGTTTCCAAAACTGGGGCTGGCTGGTTGAACCCGGGAGAATACCCGACAAATCTGTCAGCTTTTGACATTGGTGCTCGGCGCGGAACGAAAAAAAATAGGGCTTCCCCACGGTTTTTCAGTGGAGACATTGCTGAAATTCTGGCTTTTTCTCATAAACTCTCGCCTCCAGATCTCGGCCGAGTCGGCTGTTATCTTCAAAAAAAATATAATATTAGTGCCGCAGTTTCTTGGTGCTCATTAGAACCTCAGAGCTAGTAAAGGATTATTTTATGCAGGGTCGTATCATGAACGCGTTACACTTGGACGACGTGGCAAAGCTTCTACTCAGGTGGGTAGTAGGTGGATTAATGCTATTTCACGGTTTTGCCAAGCTAGTCCATGGGATTGAATTTGTGCGAATTAGCTTAGAGAAAGCAGGCTTACCGATTTGGCTTTCTCCTGGGGTTTTTATCGGAGAGATTTTAGCTCCTATCATGCTGATACTGGGATTTGGAACTCGCCTAGCGGCTCTTATCCTCATTGTAAACATGGCCTTTACCATTCATCTATCTAACCAAGAGGCGATCTACAGCTTAGATCAATTTGGTGGTTGGGCGATGGAGTTGAATGTTTTTTACCTGGTAACATCAATTTGTATCTTACTTTTGGGCGGAGGCCGTTTTAGCCTCAAACGAAGTGGTATTTTGAGCTAGAGTTTTTTGGAATTTAGCGCAGGATATTTTTGTGAAAGATTTACCCTTTCAAACTTCAAATGCTCTGATGAGCCGAATCGCGGAAATTAAAGACGTCGAGGCAATTTGCTCCTTGGTAAATTCGGCATACCGTGGAGACTTTAGCAAAAAGGGCTGGACTACCGAGGCTGACCTCATCAGCGGGCAGCGGACGGACTCAGCAACCGTTTTAGAATTGATAAAAAAACCGGACCAGGTTTTTTTAATTTTCGAAAGTAACCACACAATTGATGCCTGCGTATTTTTACAAAACAAAAAGGATCATGGTTACTTGGGAATGCTCACCGTAAACCCCGAATCCCAAGCAAAAGGGCTCGGCAAAACCGTTTTAAACGCCGCTGAAAAGTGGATGCAGGACACTTGGCATATAAGCAAAATTTGTATGACTGTTATTCGCCAAAGGAGCGAACTGATTGCGTGGTATGAAAGGCGCGGGTACAGTAATACCGGTCAAAAAGAGCCTTTCCCATATGGAGATATCCGCTTCGGGATACCCAAGGTAGCAGACTTAGAATTTATCGTCCTTGAGAAAAAAATTTATGAAAACTAGCCCAACCGTCCGCATCCATCGCTTTGAAAACCTTTGCCGGTTTTCCTGGATTGTTCTGTTTTATACGATTTTAGTTATTGTTTGGGGTGCTTACGTCCGAGCTACCGGCTCGGGTGCCGGCTGCGGCAATCACTGGCCCCTTTGCAACGGTAGAGTGATTCCAAGACAGCCGGTCCTGGAGACGCTTGTTGAATATTCACATCGCATCACCTCTGGCCTGAGTGTGATTCTGATTTCGGTACTCGCTGCATTCGTTTTCAAAATACACAGCAAGGGACATCTCGCGCGCAAGGCCGCGGCATTTTCAGTGCTTTTTATTTTTCAGGAAGCGTTGATCGGTGCCGGTCTGGTTTTGTATGGTTTGGTTACCCACAACCAATCTGCCGCCCGAGTTTTCTCGTTGGGGCTTCATCTGGGAAATACTTTTCTTCTCACCGCTGCTTTGGCGTTAACTGCAGTTTGGTCCAGGGATGCTAAAGCCGTTTTCCATTTTCCTCGCTCAATAGCACGTTACGGTGTGTGGGCCGCAGTCTTAGGCTGCCTTGCAATTGGGATCACGGGTTCTATTGCAGCTCTAGGAGACACACTATGGCCTTCACAGGGGGCGTCTGTTCAAGGCTTAGTTGAAGGAATCAGAAATGACTTATCTTCGACTACACCTACCTTACTTCGCCTCCGGGTCTTTCATCCTGTATTGGCAATTTCTTACGGACTCTGCCTGATTCTTGGAGTCTTCTCAGTAATCGCAAAGCTGAATGGCACTTCCCAAAAAGCTAGTTCCTTAGGTACCCTACTCATTGTCCTGGTCGTCACTCAATTGGGAATTGGGATCACTAACTTAGCTCTCCTAGCTCCAGTTTGGATACAAATGATCCATTTACTATTAGCCAATACTTTATGGATTACCCTGATTCTATTTATTGCTGCACTTTATGAGGTGAAAGCTTTCTCTGAAAACCAAAGCTCTGATCTGACGCTTGGATAGCTGTTTTCCGTTGCTTCCCCGTAAAAGGACAGCTTCCCCCATGAGACGGGTCTCGGCGGCCCATTTTAAAGCTGCTCCAGAGGGCTTTCATAAAAGTTTTCAACTGATAGAGCGATTCTCTCCAAGAGGACCTTGCGCCATCGTTGTTTCGCCCACTGTACAGGTGTCCCTGCTGAGGCCGAACCTGAGCATCCGGAATTTGAGTAAGTAAAATGCCTAGGAGGTCCGCTAGAAGTGCAGTAGCAATCGGTTTGCCGATACACATACGCTTTCCCGTGCCGTAGGGCATATTGTGATAAATATTCTCAGCAGAAGTTTTAAGCCAACGATCAGGATCAAATTTCTGATCTTGCTTGAATCGGTCAAACAAAAGTAAAATCTGTGTTCCCGCCGTCAAGTGTTGCTCTCCAATTTTCATGTCCTTTTGAAGCTCCCTCTCTAAGATGGGAAAAGGATGCTGAAGGCGAATGGATTCCATCACCACGGCATTGAGACGATTTGAATCTTTAGCATCGGCC
Source organism: Bdellovibrionia bacterium (assembly GCA_039916675.1). Taxonomy (GTDB): domain Bacteria; phylum Bdellovibrionota; class UBA1018; order UBA1018; family UBA1018; genus JBDSKY01. The sequence continues at coordinate 2,825 of JBDSKY010000325.1, read as the reverse complement.
CAACTTCGAACTTGCTCTAGAAGACCTGGTTCACGTCTTAAGAAATAAAATACTGCGACCATGATGTCGCTCACATTAATTTGCGGAGAAATAAGAAAGGGCTGGGCAAAAACTGAAACCCATCGCCCTACATCGTCACTATAGGTTTGCAGTTCGGGAGCATACTTTGAAGCCGCCACGACTTCTGTTAAGCGCAGCCAAAAAGCTTTTTTTACTTCAGAATTCCCCTGCCTCTTGACTCCAATTTCCTTACGCCACTCAAGAGAAGCTTCATAAAAGAGGCTTTCGTCTTTTTGGCTTAGCGGAATTTCAAATAAGAGTTCAAACATGACCCTTGCTGTAAACCGTGAAACAGTCTCCGCACTAACGACAAAACTCGGGTTTAAGGCGGTTTTTTCTCGCACCTCTATCTGGAGAAGCTTCCCATGATGCTCAACAAGCGGGGTTAAACGGACTCTCCAATCCAGCAACCCCATAACTTTGCGGCAGTCTTGAGCGAGTTGCTCCCAAAGCTCCCCATCCACTGACTCAATTGAATAGATTGGATTCCAAGCTGGGGTTGCCAACAAGAACTCGATAAAAGTACCTTTTACTTCGGAGGAAGCAAGGACTTGGGCGCAAGCTTCCGGGTCAGAATCGAGAAAGACGACCTTCTTATTTTGGAGCCATCCGCAAAAACGTATGAAATTGGACCGAATATCAAACTTTCCGCCACCGTACCTAAATGAGGATGTGCTCATAAATCAAAGCCCTTTACGAAGAGTCGTTTCGCAGCCTGAAGGATATTTGTCCAGTGGTTTATACCTAAGCTTTCATCCAGACAAATACTAAGCAGAATCTGGAGCAGGCAATTCCTTATGTTCATGAATAAAGGCTTTAATCTCGGCTACGGCCTGGTCACGAAAGGTGTCGGCTTCCATTAAAAGTCCATGGCAGGAATCGGTAAATTCGACTAATTTACAATTTTCCTGAATTTTACAAAACTGTCCGATGGCATCATTTCTAATAATCTGGTCTTTTCCAGCCTTAAAAACCATTAGAGGCAAATTAAAAACAATCTGATTGGTTTGGATCTGGACGATAGTCGAAAGCGAAGTACTTACCCATTGATAGGTTACGCCCCCTAGCTGAAACTGAGTATGTTTCTCTAAGATATCCTGAGCGAGTTCGAAGCGGGCCTGACTCTGAGTTACAGTATTTTCGTCGAAGGACCTTCGGCGATATCTTTCAGTTCTCGGAGCATAATATTCTCCAAGTCCCAACATGCACCCTGCTTGCGCTACACAATGAGTTAAATATTGGGGCATATAGCCAGTATTAAGACCAAACATAGGTGTCGATAATATTACTGCCGAAAAGGCATCAGGATTCTTAAGAAGGTATTGGGTACCAATTGCACAACCCATCGATTCGCCTAGAAGAAACTTCCGAACATGCGGTTTCTTGTTCACGACTGTGTCCATAAACTGAGCCACATCAGTTACATAGTGATCGAAGTCACCTACGTGGGTGACCTGAGGATCCACTGCAACTTTGTCCGAATCCCCTTGTCCCCTGTGGTCTAAAACATAGACCGAAAGTCCCAGTTCCCGAAGATCGTAAATAAGCTCTGCATAACCCAGGATAGGAATCCCACATCCTGGCAGGATTACCAGAGCCCCTTCCTCGTCCTCAATTTCAAAAGTACGGTAGGAAATCTTAATGCCGTCTTGTGCCTTAAAATTCCCTCTTTGGCCTAATTGGTAATGAGGCAAAACGTGCTTTTGAAAATTTTTTTTAAAGTCTGATTCAGAAACAGCTTGGGCAGAACTTAATGGCAGTATGCATAAAAGGCCCAAAGCAAAAGAAATCTTTAACCTTTGGTCAACCATCGCACCTGGGAACATCAGAAAATTTAAGCATTTTTTCATATTTATATGTTTCATAATATCCTCCGAATGCAAAGGAATGAGACGTCTTTGTACTTTAAACAACGCTTCGTGTAAAGATCTTTAAAATTTGGTAATTCTATATTTGTTAAAAATATTCTAAACAAGGAAAAGAAAAATTACTCGGTTTTAGATACTATTTTTAACAAGAACGTTTACTTAACTCCACATTCAAGAGATCCACTTCAAGCTGAACAGCAATGGGATCTAAGCCCCGTTCTTCAGCCCAAACCTGTGCAAGTGCTTTAGCCCAGGGCAGACCATGGTCTTTGCGCGACATAAAAAGGGGTATCCGCCTCAGATAAAAGTCTTCTAATTGCATCACCATTTCATTTCGGATGGCAAATCTTAGTTGGGCAGTCAGGAGTGGAAATCCATGGGGATCTTCCTCCACCGGAACAGTGTTTCTGCCTTCTTCGGAGTGGATTTTCAGAACCGTTAAAGCTTCTGCTCCATATCGGCTCAAAAGCTCTTCCGGGACGCTCAGCCCACGTTGTTTAATTTGTGCTCTAGCATTCTGAACGGCAACTTCAGTTGCACTTTCACTGACTGCGCCTCGAGTATTTGACTTACGCAACTTCGAAGGTACTGGAGTAACTTCATTTTTACTTGCGCTTTTGCGCCAGCTACTCAAGGTAAAATCTACAATCTCTTCTGCTACTTTCCGGGCTGTTGTGTATTTACCACCTGCGATGACTACGGTGCCCCCGGGACCATTTGCAATATAGTGTTCACGACTGACCTTTTGAAGCACGGTATTGGTTTTAGGAGAGGCCTTCTTTGAATCTATTGCAGGAGCTACTTGACCTTTGCCTTCCAACTCGTTCAGCGTTTGCCCAGCCATAAGAGGGCGCACGCCAACATAGGTGCTAAGAATATCTTCTTGAGTTAAATTTA
>JBDSKY010000324.1:0-5043 GCA_039916675.1 Bdellovibrionia bacterium | reverse complement strand
AATTCAAATTCTCGGATGGGTGGAATTTACTTTAATGATCATCCGTTTTTCTATTTCTGGCTAAACGGATGGATCATGCGCGCTTTGGGCCCTAGTGCTTGGTCAGCCCGTATTTTGACTGCGGTTTTTTCAACCGGATGCGTGGGATTGGTTTTACTAATAGGAATAGCTCTGCACTCCCCTCTTTATGGATTTATTTCTGCGTTATTTTTTCTCCTGACAAGAGACATCATTCTCACCGGGGCCACTGTAAGTCTCGATCCCGCAATGATGTTTTTTATCCTTTTGAGCTTCCTTTTATGGATAAAAAAAAAATGGACCGGTGTGGGTATCGTAGCAGGAATCGGACTCTGGTTTAAGACTCCAGTAGTCCTTCTTGTTTTTCCAACTGCGAGCGTTATTTCCCTTCTGCGCGGAGAATTAAAACTCGAATTTCCAAAGATTTGGCGCGCATTCTTTCTGGCCCTCACCCTCGGTTCCCTGATCTGGATCATACTGGGGTTAGTTGCGGGTTGGCAGCTTGTAGGTGACTACTGGATTCGCCAGCTCTGGGGTACTGCGTTTAAAGGGCGAAACTTGGGCCAAAAAACTGATTGGTTCATGTTCTTTCGAATGGTTCGGAACGGCTTCCTTCCAGGACTTCCTTTTCTATTTTTTGCAGTAATCCCAATTAGCCGCAAGCGACTATGGAAATCCTCTCCCGTTCAGATATCGCTCGTCGCTCTAGCCGTAATTGTTATCCTAATCACGCCGATGCGATTCAAAATGGATTATTACTTCAATCCTGCTTTCCCCTTTCTTTCCTTTCTTGCCGCGTATTCAATTTTGGACATCCTAAAGCGTGTCGAAGAACATTTCTATTCGGCCATAACCGCCAGCACCTCAGTTCTTATGGCTTTCTTATTAAGCACTCCCACTTCCCTTGGCCCGGAAGCATTTGTCGCACTTAAAAAGTTTGTACCCTTTATTCAAAGTTATGGAAGTTGCGAAGACTCCATTTTGCTGATTCCAGGGGGAGAACCCATTGGGACTTCTCATGACTACCGTCTTGTCCTCAATTTTTATACTGGGCACACCGTAGACGTTGAAGGATGTGAATCGGTGGGAACGGCCATCCGTAAAAAGGAACCCCAATGGATCATTTTATCAGAAGCAAATTATAAAAGATGCCTCACCGCAGAGGAAAAGAAAAAGTTCTCAAGCCAAATCAAAGTAGGCCATCAAATTCTATTAACTGACAAGATCCCCCGCCAGAGCGAAGTGAATCTGACTCCCCTAGAAAGAGAATTGAAGCCGGTAATAGATTGCCGCCCACAAGCCTATGTACAAGATATCTACCATCGCTAGGCAAAAAATAGCTCGTCAATATCCTCAACTTAGCTCAGTAAAGCTTCTTCTAACTGGGAAATTCTAGCCTATTTTCAACTCTATTTTTTTAATAGACAATAAATAGAGAGTTATTCTCACAAAGGAGTTATGAGCGCTACTGCATTCCCCAAGGGACCTCAAAGCCAAATTATTCCGATCAATGCTGGAACTGCCTTGCCGACCGATAACTCCGATGCATTTGAGCAACTCCCATCTCTTCCTCACGTAAGCAGTGAGCTTGAAAGATATTTTCTAGCTGCTAGGCATATAGAAGCGGCCTTGAACCAACAAAAGCAAGTTTCCAAACGCTACGAAAATGAACTTAGAGATCTCCAGCTTCAGTATTCAAGGTTAGCATCTGAGTCGGAAAGTAGAATCCGCGACTATATTCTCCGCGAAGACAGACTTAAATCACAACTAAATACACAACAATTAACTTATCAACAAACTGAAAAAACTCTTCAAAATCAAGTAGGAGAACTTTCTCGACAACTAGAAAGGAACCGCGAGGAGAGACGAAAATTAGACCTAGATATGGAACTTCTCAAAGCCAATCTTGAATATATGAAACAGCACGCAGAATCTCAGGGTGCAATGACCAAATCCCTTCAGGAGAATGAAAAATCCCGAATAAGGAATGCCTCCCAGCTCACCCAACAACTTCGAGCGGTCGAAACGGAGCTACGCCGGTATAAAGCGGCGTGGTCCCAAGTAGTTACAACCGATCGAAAAGCAAGAGCCATCTTACTAGAAAATCCAAATTTAAAAGCCACCATAGAAGAGATCAAGACTTCTCTTGAGTCCGAAAAAAGACGAAGTGATAGCATTGAGGAGCTCCTCAAACGAGAGCGACGCGATAAAAGAGCCGCCTTAACCTGCTTCCATATGGCGGAAGCAAAACTCACCCAGGCTAATTGGGAACTAGAAAACATGAAGAAACGATACGAACAGAACATAGTAGAAACAGGCTTCGAACTAAAAATTTAAACCTGTAGAAGTCGCTCCCCAAAGAATCAATTACTGATCCACTCTTCCTCACGGTCTTTGGCTTTCAAAGGAAGATCACAAATGAACAAAGCCCCCCTCCCTGGTTCGCTAATGACGCGAATAGTACCTCTATGTGCTTCAATGAGTTGGCGCACGATATAGAGCCCGAGACCTAAACCGTCAATTTTCCGGTCAGGCGATACACGCTTAAATCGTCGAAAGATCTCCGATTGATGATCAAAGGAGATTCCTATCCCCTCGTCCCGAACTGAAAGTCTAAGAAATCCTTCTTTTTCAAAAACAGTAATAATTATTTCAATTGGATTTCCCAAACCATACTTAATTGCGTTGGAAAGAAGATTTGAAACAATTTGCTCAATACGAAATGGATCCCAAAATCCTATTACCCGACCCTTACTTGCTTCCTTAACCGTAACATGGCTACCTACTCGTTCAGCCTCCGCCGATAGAGATAAAACACACTCCGAAACTATCTCATTGAAGTTTACTTCCTGCTTCCTCAAACTGATCCTACCAAATTGGATACGGGTAAGATCGAGAAGTACATCCACCCATTTTACCAACGTTTGACTACCCTTCACAATTTTTTCGAACTTGCGACAAAACTCTACCAAACCTTGTGATTTTTCCTTTTTCAATTCTTTATTGAATAATTGTACGCGCAGATCCAACGAGGTTAAAGGCGTCCTTAGCTCATGTGAGAGAATAGACAAAAACTCATCCCTCCCCGCTAGGTCTGCCCTCAGGTAAGTTTCAACCTTCTTCTTCTCAGTGAACTCAGTAAGAGTGCCAATGATCCTGCTCACTTTCCCATTTCTACCTTTCACAGGGACACAGTTAAGTAGCCAATATCTTGGAACAACTGACGCTGGAGGTACGAAACATTGAAATTCGAAGTTAAGTACTGATTCGCCTTTCTCAACAACAGACCGGAATACCTTCGCAAAATATTCCGAACATTGCGAATTGACCTGACTTAGTGCCTGTCCGACCTGTTCATTTACAGGTTTACCGTTAAATTCGACCATCCATTCATTTATATACAAAATATGAAAATCTTGATCCAAAAGGAACAAACCAATAGGAGCAAGTTCAAAGAGCTGTCGAAGATCCAGAAGGCTCTCAGAGCAAGGGGCTTCACGCTCACCGGGGCACATGCCCATTTTTTTGGCTAATCTAAACTTTTTAAAAAGATGAAACATTCAGTTTCAATTTTAAAACAGGACCTATTCTGAAAGTAGAAATTAATAATTTTTAAGGTAGCTTTACCACAAGTAAAATTTCCTTTACCTAATAAAGGAAACACCTAGACCTAAATCAATCCAACAGATTTATCTGCTCGGGATCAATTATTTTAGTTCATTAATTTCATTGATTACTCTTCAGACCTTCGCCCAGCTTTAGACCAAAAGAAATCGCCAACAATAAGACTTTTTAAACTATTTTAAATTTTTTTTAACCTTTGTTTTTTATTAATTGTGTATTTAACTATATATATGCACATGAAAGACAGTACTATTTTACAAAAAACGGAAGAACACGCATCAGAGGGGCTCAGCTTAAACTCTCCCGAAGTCCCCTTGACTAGGCGCACATCCCTTCTCACCAAACTATTTAAAGTAGAATGGGATAAGCACTTCCCCTTTAATATTCCGGATTGTGACTGCACCATTGCATACATCGGACCAGAGCTTGCATTCCAGTTTATCCGCGAATCATACGGTGAAATATTCGAACTCGAACTTTGGAAAAACCCCTTTTTAGCAGAACAACAGACTGAGGCCAAACTTCAATATTATCGAGAATGTGGCGATTTTTTTATGATCTATAAAAAGTCTCAACCAATAGGAATATTTATAGGGACCTTGACTGATTGGAGCTCTTACTACTTTAGGAGTGCAGCTGTTTTACCTCAGCACCAAGGTAATGGAGCAATCGCACGACTGCTTCCCTATCTGACGAAGATACTGACTGATTCAGGAATTGCCCGCATTGAATCTGACGCATCAGTGTCTAATTTTACAAGTATCCAAATTCTTCTTCGAGCCCGCTTTAAGGTTACAGGAATGCAACTTTCGGAACGCTGGGGCGCCCTGCTTCACTTTACAAAATTCTTATCCCCGTCCTCTGAAAAAATATTTGTGGGCCAATTCTGTCCAGAGTCCAATCTTACATAATATTCCACTTTTGTTCGAACTAAACTGAAAGGAGCGCATATGAAAAAGAAATTTGCACTAGTTACCTTCTAATTGAAAATTAAAACCAAGAAGCCCCAAATCCTCCCAGGATTTGGGGCTTGTATAAAATAATCCATCTACCTTAGAAATCGAGATCGAACTATGCTAGCTGACGAAATGTTGTCTGTCGTTGAAGGATGCTCTGAAGAAATTTTTTCCGACAATCCTTTCTCTCGGGCCGCCGCTCTCGGCCTGATTACGGAAAGACAATTCATAGTCTATTTACATAACCTAAAATGGATATTTCACAACAATACTGCTTATCTCCAGATTGCGAAAACAAGAGCTGCAGACCTGGGTATGAAAGAACTTGTCATATTTCTGGAATCAAAATTTCTTGAAGAAGTGGGTCATGAACAATGGGCAGAGGACGACCTCAAACTTCGAAATGCCGGCTCTACGTCTTCTGATAAGACTCTCCCTAAAGAGG
>JBDSKY010000323.1:0-3345 GCA_039916675.1 Bdellovibrionia bacterium | reverse complement strand
TTGAGGTCATGGGTGGCCATGGCAAAAAAATCCTCTTTCTGTCTTTCCAGCGCCTTTTTCTCGGTAATGTCGACAACGGTCCCTATAAGAGCGGGTTTTCCATCATATTCGGTCAAAGCAGAAATTCCATCGACGTCAATAAGCTTGCCGTCTTTTCTTTGAAGACGGATTTCGCGACGTTGGCTTTGTTTGTCAGAGAGCATTCCTTCTACAGTCATAGTTGCAATCGGCCTCTCATCGGGAGCTACAACATCGATCCAGTTTTCGAGATTTAGCAACTCCTCTACCGAGTATCCTAATATCTCGGCAAGGTATTTATTTGCGAATATGTAGTGCCAGTCCTGAACCATGAAAATTCCAACCAGTGCGTCATCGGCTAAGCTCCTAAATTTGGCCTCTGATTCTCTGAGGGCTGCGTTAGTTTTTATATATTCGGTAATATCCTCTCCCGCGCATAAGACAATTATCTTCTTTGTATCGGGATTGTAGAACGTAGTGTTACGCCACTCGATTATTCTCTCTTCACCGGTCTTGGTGATAACGGGGTTTTGGTAGGATTCGGCATTTTGCGGTTCGGTTCCTAAAAGGTCCTGAAAGACTTTTCGTATTTCATTCCGGCTTTCTTCTGGAACGCAAGTGTCAAACCAGTTCTTGCCAATAATTTCCTCTGGGCGATATCCAAGGATTTCACATCCCTTTTTATTGATTTTTATCACGGTTTCATCGGGAGCGAGCGCCACAATCATGACTCGGACGAGATCAAAATATCTCTGCTCCAATTGGCTTAATTGGAGTTCCTTCTGCTGGGTGGCGGCATAGTTGCTCAGCCGTCTCGTCCGTTCGCAAATGATCAATAGAGCGGAAAAAGCTAGAAATAGTCCTAGTCTAATTGCATCAGGGACTGAGGAAAAAACTTTAGAATTGTTCTTCCCACCCGTTTGCGAAGTGACTTGGGGTTCGACTCGTTTCATCGTGCAGTCTTTCCATGTTACTATCGAGGGGATAAAACCAAGTCTGCTGCAAAGGTCGTTCCGCGATCGGAAATCATCAAATAACTTGAGATTTAAAATAGATGTATTGAAATTATTATTAGGCCTTGGATTTTTCTCTCTTATACAAAGCCAGCGCTTTCTGCTTTTGTGTTGAATGATCAACAATGGGACGTATATAGTTTTTTGGGGATATATGAATGTCTGTGGGAGAAACTCCACGGAGTTCAGGAATAAATTTTTTAATGTATTCTCCCTTTGGATCGAATTTTTTACTCTGGAGCGCAGGATTGAAAATTCTAAAGTAAGGCTGAGGGTCACACCCGGTGGAAGCTGCCCACTGCCAACCACCATTATTCGCGGCGAGGTCACCGTCCAATAGCTCTTCCATAAAATATCTTTCGCCCCATTTCCAATCAATCAACAGATCCTTCGTTAAAAAAGATGCTACGATCATTCGAACCCGATTGTGCATCCAGCCTGTTGCCTTCAGCTCTCTCATGCCTGCATCGACTATTGGGAATCCTGTTCTCCCTTCCTTCCAGGCCTCGAACCAGCTTCTATTATTTCCCCACTTGATATTTCTATAATGGGAGAGAAACGCTTCACGCTCTACGGTAGGTCGATGATACAAAATGTGGTAATAAAACTCTCGCCAGATGATTTCTTTTAAGAACTGGGTCTCTCCATTTTTTTTGTTAAAATCGATGTTACTTAATTTTAATATATTCAAAACGATTGCGGGAGTGATGGAGCCATTTTTGAAGTAAATACTGAGTCGAGAGGTGCCTGCTATTGCTGGGTAGTTTCGGTGTTCCATATAGTTGCCTATTTTGGATTTGAAGGCACGCGCCACTTGATATGCTACCAAGCTACCTGCTTTTGGGAGTTCTATTTTTAGTGAAAGATTGTTTTTCTGTATGTAGGTGCTTAGAGCATCATCGATTTCATTTTTTGAAAAAAAGCTTTGCCAAGTTAACTTGAAGAGAGGTTCGATTGGTTCGCCCTTCCTTCTCTTCTCTAAGTATGAAATAGCTTCCTTTTGATCAGCTATTCGGTCCTGTACCTCATCTTGTGCATAGAGTGAAAACCACTTTTTGCTAAATGGAGTATAGACTTGATAAAAACTTGGAACTTTAGGTTCTTTTCGAAGTTCCAATGGCTCAATCAGTAAATGATCTCGTTCTGTGTGTACTACAATTCCCAAGTCCTCTAGCCTCTTTGTAATTCCGTGATCTCTTTCTCGGGCAAATGGTTCGTAGTCCCTGTTAAAACTGACGGAAGAAGGAAGGTTAGATTTTAGTTTTGAAAATAGAAAGTCAAACCCCTGATCGGGTTCAGAATCCAAAACAAGCAAATCACTCCCCATCTCTTTTAGTTCTTCTTTTAAGGCTTTCAGTGTTTGTAAGAAAAATCCAAATCGGTTGTGTGAAAAATCGGGCCGTGAAAGAAATTTTGGATCGAAGAAGAAGACGCCCAGCGTCCTTCCTTGGTTTTGCTCCCGGTTCTTCTTTAGAGCTGGATTGCCTGCGATTCTAAGATCCCTTCTGAACCAATGAATTCCAAAATGATTTGACATAAATGCTCCAGTTCAAAGTAAATTTTAAATTTTTATTAGTAATCATTGGCTTAGTGTATGTGGTATTTGAAAATTGATCCATCTGGCAACACCAAAATGGATTAGTTTCACAAAATTTGAAATGTAGGTGATACATGAAAGTACTCTTAACTGGTGCAACAGGATTTGTAGGGAAACAACTTGGTAAAACTCTTGCACTTGAAGGGCATGAGCTCATTGTTGTTACACGGAATAAAGCGGAGGCAAAGTACAGCATACCTGCGCCACACATAGCCATTGAGTGGAAAGATGTCCGTGACCCGGCAAGGATGCTGGATAAATCGTTGCTCAAGAACTTGGATGCTGTGATCCATTTAGCAGGTGAGTCCATTGTCTCAAAAAGGTGGACTCCCGCGTTCAAGAAGAAAATCCGCGATTCTCGAATCGAGGGTACTAAATCTTTAATAACGTTTCTTGAAAACTTAGGGGGTCCTAAGCCAAGAATATTTATTACTGCATCGGCCAGTGGGTACTATGGTGATTGTGGAAATGACCCGATTGATGAGACTCATCCTCCTGGATCAGATTTTTTGGCTAAGATTTGTAAAGAATGGGAAAGTACTCTTTTTGATTCCTCGCTTTCAGACACTAGAAAAGTAGCTTTGCGTATTGGGGTCGTTCTGGGCAAAGGAGGGGGAGCGCTAGAGAAGATGATTCCTGCTTTTACTTCAGGACTTGGAGCTTCTTTAGGTAGTGGGAAGGAATGGATGAGCTGGATCCATATTGATGATCTTGTTT
>JBDSKY010000322.1:0-3903 GCA_039916675.1 Bdellovibrionia bacterium | reverse complement strand
GTAACTCGCACAGCCCGGGGACAGAAGAATGATATCTCCGCTTCTCGACTTTTGATAACTGAGTAGGATTGCTTCTTCAAAAGTACCTACCAGGTAAGTTTCAGCGTAGTCTCCAATAGCGCGATTGATTTTTTCCTTAGCTTCGCCCAGGAGTACTAATATTTTGCACTTCTTCTTTACGAGATCTACCAAAGGAGTGAAATCCGCGTTCTTGTCTTTTCCCCCGGCAATTAGAATAATGGGATTGGCGTTAAAGGAGGATAAACTCTTTTGCACACTCATGACGTTTGTGCCTTTTGAATCATTGAAAAAGAAAACACCGTCTTTCTTTCTAATAAACTCCAGCCGATGATTCACACCCTTGAAGGTATTGATGACGGTTTGAATAGCTGGGACCTCAATACCCAAGGCTCGAGCGACACAAATGGCTCCCATCAAATTTTCTTTATTATGTTCTCCAAAAAGCCGAAACTGCGCTAAATCGAAAAGATCTTCCTTCCCGTTCATTCTCAAGGTCACTTTTTTTGTAAGGCTGTTGAAATAGGCCCCATTAAAATGCTCGGCAAAAGCTCCTCCAATTTTCATGGGATCACCCTTCATGAACCAAAGAAGGCTGCCGGGGTTCTCATCTTTAAATTTAGCGATATTAGGGCTATCATAATTCAAAACGACAAAGCTTCCAGGAGTGCAACTTTTCAGAAGTCTCTTCTTGGCTTGGGAATAGGCATGAATGTCATTGTAACGATCCATGTGGTCTTCTTCCAAGTTTGTAAAAACCGCCGCCACAGGCCGGAGACTTTCTATCAATTCTAATTGAAAGCTGGATAACTCGGCCACAACGACATCCGTCTTTAACCCTTCAGTGACATAGTCCAAAAGTGGCTTCCCGATATTTCCACCTATAAAAGCTGTTTTGCCATCTGCTTTAAACATTTCACCAATAAGGCTGGTCGTCGTCGTCTTACCGTTAGTTCCGGTCACACCAATAATGGGCTCTCGAATCTCCTGCGCCGCAAGTTCAATTTCAGAGGTAATAGGGATATTCATTGCACGAGCTTCGTCGAGTGCCTTTATATTTAAGGGGACTCCTGGGCTCACGACAATTAAATCTGCTGAGGGAAAGGATTTATTATTGGGCTTCCCCAGCTCATATCCGAGTTTCAGATCAGCGCAAGCATTGACCGATTCTAAGAGTTCACTTTCTTTCTTTGTATCGGTCACAGTCACTTTCGCGCCTTTTTTTGTCATATACTTGGCGACAGCGACACCCGTGACTCCAAAACCCACAACTAAAACTTTCTTATCTTTATACTTACTCATAAATAAATATCGTTTCCCCTACCTTAATTTAAGAGTCGAAAGAGTAACCAAGGACAATAGAATCGAAATGATCCAAAACCTCACTATAATCTTCGGCTCTGCCCACCCCTTAAGTTCAAAATGGTGATGAATTGGCGCCATCTTTAACACCCTTTTCCCTGTCATCTTGAAAGAGGTAACCTGGGCCATTACAGAGAGTGCTTCAATTACGAAAATTCCCCCACAAAGTGCAAGCAAGATCTCATTTTTTGTGATGACCGCGACTACAGCTAACGCGGCACCCAAAGCCAAAGAACCTACATCTCCCATAAAAACTTGGGCAGGATATGTGTTGAACCACAAAAAGCCCAAACACGATGCTGCCACACTTCCACAAAAAACCGCTAACTCTCCAGCACCCGGAATATAGGGAATTTGCAAATATTCCGCAATCTTAACATGACCGGCGCAGTAGGCAAGAATAAGGAAAGTTGCAGAGGTAGTGATCACAGGCCCCACAGCAAGCCCATCCAAACCATCAGTCAGGTTCACCGCGTTGGAAGTCCCAACAATCACAAAGGCGGCAAAGGGGACAAAAAACATGCCCAGATAAAATGACCAATCCTTGAAGAAAGGGAACTTAAGAACCGGTGGAGTGTCCCTCATTGTATAAATGATATAAGCCGCTATCAGTGCAAACACAGTCTGACTAATCAGTTTCTGCTTCCCAGAAAGCCCTTTTGGATTCTTTTTGATTACCTTTCGATAATCATCGATATAACCGATTACCCCAAAAAGAGCTGTCGTTAAGACCGCTATCCAAACATTCTTGTTAGTCAAATCTGACCAAAGGAGGGTGGGTAGAAAAATCGCTCCCAAAATCAGCCCTCCGCCCATAGTAGGAGTACCCACTTTAATCAAATGGCTCTTAGGGCCATCATCTCGAATGGATTGTCCCATTTGTTTACGGTGTAATAAGCGAATATAGGCTGGACCTATAAGCATGCACAGTAAAACGCTCGTGATACAGGCTCCAAATGTTCGAAATGTAATATACTTGAACACATGAAAAACAGAGTATTTGATGTGCAAAGGATAGAGAAAATAGAAGAGCATGACGAGATGCTACAGATTTGTAATAATTCCCGCTACCAAAAATTTAGATGGCAAGGCAACTTCTCCCTGACTATTATTCCTCAGAGGGTTATCGACGGGAAATAAAAGCTTCGGCAGCCACTTCTCGGTCGTCAAAATGGATTTTTTTTGTACCCAAGATTTGATAATCCTCGTGGCCTTTCCCAGCAATCAACACTAAGTCTCCGCTTTGGGCATTCTGGATTGCCTTGAAGATTGCTTGTTTTCTATCTACCTCGATCACAAAATTAGTGTGCCCCGCTGTACCACCCAAAATCTCGTCAATAATTGCGGAGGGATCTTCAGTCCGTGGATTATCGGAAGTAATAAAGACCAGATCGGAAGACTCAACAGCGATCTTACCCATCAGTGGGCGCTTTTTGCGATCTCGGTCACCCCCGCAGCCAAAAACGGTGATTAAACGAGACCCCTGCCGAAGTGCTCCCAGGGTTTTTAAAACTTTTTCCAGTGCATCTGGTTTATGCGCGTAGTCTACCCAAACATGAATGCCAAAGTCATTTAAAACGCCTTCTAACCGACCCGGAACCCCTGATAAGTTACGAACTCCATTTTCAATAACCTGAGATGTAATTCCTAAGGATTGGGCAAGACTAACCGCCCCAGCTATATTGGAGCAATTAAAATGCCCCGTCATCGGCGACTGAATCGTAATTCCATTAATAGTGCCCGTAATTCCGCCAGGGGTGATTCGAAAATTTTGGCCTACATGAAAACCTTGGCTGTTTAAAGTTACAGAAGTTAAAAGCCGTCTGCCATATTCGTCATCTTCATTAATTGCTGCCACTGGAACTTTTCCTTGCCCTAGAGAAAATTTGGCAACTTCGCTGAATAGGAGTGCTTTTGCCTGGAAATAGTCTTCCATATCGGGATGGAAATCCAAGTGTTCAGGAGAAAGATTAGTAAAGATCATTCCATCAAAAGAAATGGAATTCACCCGCTTTTGCTTCAACGCATGAGAGGAGACTTCCATAACAACTGCAGTGCAACCCTCCTCTTTCATCTGAAATAATAATCGCTGGAGCTCAACGGGGCCAGGCGTGGTGTGGGTCGATGGAAATACCTTTGCGCCAAATCTGAAACTTATGGTTCCAATCATTCCAACGTGATGACCGGCCGCTTGGAGAATGGATTCCAGTAGATAGGTGGTAGTAGTCTTACCACTCGTCCCTGTGACCCCAATTATAAGCAGGGAGAGGGAAGGATTCCCATAAAACTCAGCAGCCAGAGCCGCGAGGGCGCATCTCACGTCCTTTATCCGAATATAAGGTACATGAGCTGTATCGTCTTCACCCAGAATAAGGATTGCACCCCTTTGAATTGCGGTATCGATGAATTGACGACCGTCCTGACTTCCACCTTGAATAGCGACAAAGATAAAGCCCGGTTGAACCTCTCGGGAGTCAGAAGTGATGCCGGTGACTTCTTGTACCGCGGACTTCAAATCAAGCA